>NZ_JBVVQE010000019.1:0-114946 GCF_055811435.1 Mesorhizobium sp. WSM4837 | reverse complement strand
GATGGCTACATATCCAGGTTGACGTTTTCGCGCGGGAATACCTGGGTTCGGCCGCCGGAGGGGCAGGTGATGCTGGAAATACGGGTGGAGCACGGAATGCGCGGCGGCCGGCTCACCTGGCTCGCCGACGGGACGGAATTGGACCGTGTGATGCCATGAGCTGCGGTCAGTAATCTCTCATCGTGTGATGACAACGGTCACGCCGAGCAGGCCATGGAGAGCGTCGAATCTGCAGGCTGAATCGTGCGGGTGAAACCCGCTTATTGTTCACGACCGACTTTTTAGTAGGGTCAGCACGGCTGGCTCACCCGAAAGTCCGATATCCGGCATAAGATGAGCTCGGGAAGGTCCGACGACTGTCACAAGTACTGGTTCCGGCCAATGTCGGCTTGCGCTTCTGACGATGGGGACAATCCCGCAAGGAATCCCGGAGGGTGTGAGCCATGTGGAGGATAGGCCATGAAGTGGAAGTCGCTTCGATCAACTGCGCTCGCCGGCCTCACCGTGGCCGCGATTCTCCTGGAGGCGCGGGCTGGGTTCGCCCTCGACGAAGAACCGTTGAACCTGCTGCGGCTCACGTCGGCGAAGGTCGAATCGACCACTTCTCCCGCCGACGTGACTGCGATCGCGCGGTTGACAGACGGCGACGCGAAGACGGTCGCGGAGATCAACGCGACGGAAGCCACACCGCTGGACGTCACGTTCACGTTCGGTGGAGGCGTTGTGGCGCCGGAGGGGATCAGGGTCACGCTGCCGGAGGGCTCGGGCGGCGCGGCAGCTCGCGTGGAGATCCTCGTCTCGACGGCGTCGGCGCACGCCGGGTTCCGGTCCCTTCGCACTGACCCGCTTGCGGCGGAGGGCAAGCCGCAGACGTTCGAGTTCCCCACCACCGCGGCGCGCTGGATCATCGTGCGGCTCGCGCCGCAGCCCGGGGCGCGCAAGGTAGCGGCGGCGGAAGTGGAGGTCATCGGTCGGGAGGGTGAGCCGAAGAGCCACTACGCGTTCGCCGAGTCTCCGGCGAAGGCCTTGGACGTGCTCACGCGCCTCGAGAAGACGACATCGCTCAAGTTGGCGGTCTCTGACGACGAGAAGGCGATGTTCGCGAAGGCGAAGGCGGGGCGCTTGACGCCCGTGGAGTTCGCCGAGGCCGCGCTGCTGGCGTCGGGCGTAGTCGACGCGGGGAAAAGGAAGGAGTACCTGAAGCGCCTGGACGCGTTGGAGCAGCAGGCCCGCGCGGCGGTGGCGAACACGCGCACTCCCGCGGCCAAGGGCGAGGCGCTCCTCGAGTGGCTCCACAAGGGCCCGATTTCGAAAGGCTACGTGGCGCGCCAGACCGGCCTCTCGGTGATCTTGGATACGGGTACGTTCAATTGCGTGTCGTCCGCCGTGCTCTACAACGTGCTCGCGCTGCGGCTCGGGCTGGACGTGCGCGCGATCGAGGTGCCCGACCACGCGTTCTCGATCCTCTACGACGGCACGCGGCACATGGACGTGGAGACAACGAACGCCAAGGGGTTCAACCCCGCTAGGGACAAGGCCGCCATCGCCAAGTTCGAGCAGATGACGGGCTTCCGCTACATCCCCGACGCGCACCGCGACCAGCGCCGAGAGGTCGAGGAGGCGGGGCTGGCGGCGATCATCTACTACAACCAGGGCGTGTTGCTCTCGGAGGCGAAGCGCTACCACGAGGCGCTCGTGGCGAATTTCCGGGCGATGAGCCTCGACCCCGAGTTCGGCTCGGCGGTGAAGAACGCGCTGGCCGTGCTCGCGAACTGGGGAGCGGAGCTTTCGCGCGACGGCAAGTTCCAGGAGGCCCTGGAAGTCGTGACGACCGGCCTCGCGCTGGCGCCGAAGGACGCGGCGCTCGTCAATAACCATTCGGCTGTTTGGAGCCAGTGGGCGCTCAGCGCGGTGGACGCCGGCAAGCCGTCCGAGGCGCTCGCCATCCTCGAGCGAGCGGCCGCCGCGGTGCCCAGCGGGGGGTTCGAGGGGATGCAATCGCTCGTGTACATCCGGCCGGCGGACATACGGATGCGGGAGGGCCGGTGGGAGGACGCGCTCGCGGCGGCCGTGCCGGGCTTCGAGGCGCTCGCGGGCGAGCCGCGCAAGGAGCTCGAGAAGTGGCTCGGCTACTTCGGGCAGGAGTGGTCCGCCGCGCTGGCCAAGAAGGAGGGTGAGGCGAGGGCCCTTGGGGCACTGCGCGGTTTCGTGGCGCGCTTCCCCGGCAACGAGCACGTGACTTCGGCGGCGGACAGCCACGTACGCCGGATGGCGTTCGGGTTGGCCGACGCGGGGAAGTTCGAGGAGGCGCTCGCGGCGATCCAGGGGGCCAAGGATTTGATGAAAGACACAGCGGGCGTCCGCGAGGCGTCGCTTTACGTCTACGACGACTGGGCGAAACGCCACATGAAGGACGGTCGGTGGGAAATGGCGGCGGATGTGTACGTGAAGGGGTTGGCGGCGTACCCGGGCGAGGGGCTGTTCAAGGGCAACGTGGCGTATCTTGCGCAGGAGTGGACGAAAGCCGCCTACGCGAAGGGCGGCGCGAACGCGGCGGCCGAGGTGATGAAGTCAATGGCGGAGCGGTTTCCGGGGCTGACGGGCCTGTCGAAGAGTGGCGGGAATGAACTGCAACGGGCCGTAAACGCGCGCGTCGAGGAGGGGAAGTACGAGGAGGCGCTCGCGGCCTTGGAGAAGGGGCGGCAGCTGCTGGAGGATAGCGACGCGGAGCAGACGTACCTGTACGTGTACGACTTCTGGGCGAGGAACCGCATGGAGGCCGGCGCGTGGGAGGAGGCCGCGGACGTGTACCTGAAGGCGCTCGCGCGATTTCCAGAGGCGGGCATGCTCAAGCAGAACGTCGCGTACCTGGGCCAGGAGTGGACGAAAGCCGCCTATGCGAAGGGCGGAGCCCCGGCGGCCGCCGCGGTCGCGAAGGCCCTCGCGGCGAAGTTCCCTGGAGTCGAGTCCATCGGGAAGTCCGGCGGCCAAGGGGTGGCCCGTGTAGTCCATGACTCGATTGGAAACGGGAAGTTCGAGGCCGCGCTCGCGGCCGTGGACCAAGGGAAGGAGTTCCTGCCGGGAAACGAGGCGCAGGAGCTCTACTTCGCGGCGTACGACGGCTGGGCCAAGCGTTACATGCAGGACGGCCAGTGGGAGAAGGCGGCAGACGTCTACGAGGCGGGTCTCGGGCGGTTCCCCGCGATGGAAAAGCTTCAGGGGAACATCGGGTGGTTCGCGCAAGAATGGGCGAAGGAAGTGGCCGCTGGGCAGGGGTCGGACAAGGCCGTGGAGGTTCTGCGAGCGTTGAAGCAGAGGTTCCCGGGCCTGCAGGACGTGGCGCGATCGTCGAAGAACTACCTGAACAACGATGTGAACGCTCTCGTGCGGGACAACAAACACGAGGAGGCGCTCGCTGTGATCGAGAGGCTGAAGGACCTCGCGGAAGGGGAGGCGGACGTGGAGAGACTCGCAGTGTTCGCGTACGACCGGTGGGCGAGGAGGTTCATAGACAAGAAGGACTGGGATGGGGCGATTGCGATCTACGACAAGGGCCTCGCGCGGTATCCGGACCAACGATTGTTCGAGCAGAACAAGGCGTATTGCATCGAGCAAAAGAGCAGGTAGGAGCGGGCTGTCCGCTCACGGGTGGATCCGGCGCCCGTATGCCTCCCAGAGAGGACCCGGGTGTAGGGGGCAGGGACGGGGAGTTGCTAATGGCATCAAGTCCAGTCCCGCACAAACTGGACGAGAAAACCAAGCAATCTCGGGGCCGTGTGTTTTGGGGGAATGACGTGAGGTGACCCCTAGCAGCAATCAGGCAAACTGCCCAATCCGTCGGCGATGCGATGATTTTCGCGTCACTCGGGCGAACGCTCGAAGCCGCACAGTTCCACAAATGCCGGCCTTTTTGGCCTATTCGGCATTGGCATGCTCCTTGCTTAGTTGGTGATGTGCAGAGCGTCTAGGGTTCCGGCCGCAACACAGCGGTGCTGGTCCAAGAGATGCGACCGCCAGGGATGCACTGAGGCATCCGGCGGAACACGGCGGGCCAAAATCCCGGGAGAACCCTGCACGGGTTTGCTGGCGCGAACCTCTCCCGGATGCGCGCTCGCAAAACCCCAACATCAAGTCCGGTCGCAATCCGGATCGCGAACAGGGGTACGCAATGCTTCGCAAGCTGGCCGCAATCATCCTAGCCGCATCACTCGGCCTTCCCATCGCTTCCGCCGCCGACGCGGCGCCCAAGAAAGACTTCAAGATATGCTGGTCGATCTATGTCGGCTGGATGCCGTGGGGCTATCTCGCCGACAGCGGCATCATGAAGAAATGGGCCGACAAAAACGGCATCAATGTCGAGATCACCCGCATCAACGACTATGTCGAAAGCATCAACCAGTACACCGCCGGCGGTTTCGACGGCTGTTCGATGACCAACATGGACGCGCTGTCGATCCCCGCAGGCGGCGGCGTTGACACCACCGCCTTGATCATCGGCGACTTCTCCAACGGCAACGATGCGGTGATCCTCAAGGACAAGGCCGCGCTCGCCGACATTGCCGGCCAGAAGGTCAATCTCGTCGAGCTCTCCGTCTCGCATTACCTGCTGGCGCGGGCACTGGACACGGTCAAGCTCGCCGAGAAGGACATCACCGTCGTCAACACGTCCGACGCCGACATGGTCGCCGCCTACGGCACCAGCGACGTCACCTCGGTCGTTACCTGGAACCCGCTGGTTTCCGAGATCGTCGCCATGCCGGGTGCGCACAACGTGTTCGATTCCGCGCAGGTTCCCGGTGAGATCATCGACATGATGGTCGTCAACACCGAGACGCTGAAGGACAATCCGGCATTGGGCAAGGCGCTTGTCGGTGCGTGGTACGAGGTGATGGACCTGATGATCTCCGACACGCCGGAAGGAAAGGCAGCCAAGGAGGAGATGGCCAAGGCGTCCGGCACCGACCTCGCCGGCTTCGACGCGCAGCTTGCCTCGACGGCAATGTTCTACGACCCCGCCAAGGCGGTCGAGTTTACCGAAGGCAGCGAATTGCCGAAGACGATGGATCTGGTCCGCAACTTCCTGTTCAGCCACGGCATTCTCGGCACCAATGCGACGAGCGTCGACGTCGTCGGCATGAGCTTTGCCGACGGATCGACGCTGGGCGACGCCAAGAACGTCAAGCTGCGTTTCGATCCAGCGTTCATGGCCGAGGCGGCAACCGCAACGCCCTGACCCGACATGCTGGCCAAGGGAATGAGTGCCAGGGATGAAGCCTCCGCGACGGGCGGTGAGGGCACCACGCGCCCTTCCCGGCCAAAGCCGAGGGTGCGCCTTCGCATGATCAATGCGAAAGTTTCGCGCGGCGGCGCCTTGTTCCTCGGCGGCTTGCCGTTCCTGTTCGTGGCGATCGCCTATCTGATCGCTTCGGCGCAACGACTGGCGGTCAATCCCAGCGACAAGCTGCTGCCTTCGCCGGTACAGATGTGGTCGGCCTTTCTTGACCTTGCCACGGTGCCGGACAAGCGCTCGGGCGACCTCATCCTGTGGGTCGACACCTATGCCAGTCTCCTCAGGCTGTTCGCGGGCGTGGGCGTTGCCACGGTCGCCGCGCTTTCGCTCGGCATTGCCATCGGCTTCATCCCGCGGGTGCGGGCGTTCCTGCTGCCCTTTGTCACCGTCGTTTGCGTCATCCCTCCGCTGGCGCTGCTGCCGATCCTGTTCATCGCGCTCGGCCTCGGCGAAACGGCCAAGATCACGCTGATCGCCGTCGGCGTCGCGCCGGTGATGGTGCGCGACATCGCCAACCGGGTGATGGAGTTGCCACCAGAACTGGTGGCCAAGGCGCAAACGCTTGGCGGCAACAGCTGGACCACGGTCTTGCGGCTGGTGCTGCCGCAGATCATGCCACGCCTCATCACTTGCGTGCGGCTGGCGCTCGGGCCGGCCTGGCTGTTCCTGATCGCCGCCGAAGCCATCGCCTCGACCGAAGGGCTCGGTTACCGCATCTTCCTCGTCCGCCGCTATCTCTCGATGGACGTCATCCTGCCCTATGTCGCCTGGATCACGCTGCTTGCCGTGATCACCGACTGGCTGCTGGTGCGGCTGTCGCGGGGAATTTCCCCTTGGGCGCATCCGGTGGAGGCCAGATGAGCCGCATCGTCGTTCACGGGCTGGAAAAGTCTTATGGCGATGCCCGCGTTCTCGAGCGGGTCAACGTCACCGCCGAAGCCGGCGAATTCCTGTCGCTGGTCGGCGCCAGCGGCTGCGGAAAATCGACGTTCCTGCGCATCCTGCTCGGCCAGGAGCAGCAGAGCAGCGGCGTCGTCATCGTCGGCGATGGCCCGATCGTGCCCGAGCCGACGCCGCAGCGCGGCATCGTCTTCCAGCGCTATTCGGTGTTTCCGCATCTGACCGCCATGCAGAACCTGCTGCTGGTCGAAGACTTTCGCTCGGGTGGGCCGTTTGGCCGCGTCTTCGGCGCCAGGCGCAGAAACGCCAGGCAAAAGGCCGAAGCCATGCTGGCGCGGGTTGGCCTTGCCCATGCGCGCGACCTCTATCCGGCATCGCTCTCCGGCGGCATGCAGCAGCGGCTGGCGATTGCGCAGACCTTGCTCGGCCGCCCGAAAATCCTGCTTCTCGACGAGCCGTTCGGGGCGCTCGATCCTGGCATCCGCGTCGAGATGCACGACCTGCTGACCGAGCTCTGGACCGAGCACGGCATGACGGTGGTGCTGGTCACCCACGATATCGGCGAGGCCTTCAAGCTCGGCACCCGTGTGCTGGTGTTCGACAAGGTGCGCCACGATCCGCAGTTCCCGTCGGCTTACGGCGCGACGATCACCTACGATTTGAAGCTCGATCGCAAGACCCGGGCTTCCTCTCATCACTTGGCCAAGGTGGCCGCGATGGTCGGGACGACCCGGCCGGATACAGCAATGGCGACGACGGCGTCGTAACGGAGAACCGTGAATGTCCAGAAATATCCCCGAACGCAGCCACCGCCGGGCAGGGCTCGTCCCCCGGGCGGCCAGGGAACGCTTTCACCACCCCGATTTCGACGCCCGCGGCACGCAGGGCTGGAAATCCATCGAGGCTGAGGGCAAGCTGCCGGAAAGCGGCTGGCGCAAGGAGCAGCAATGGGCGCTCGACATGGGCCTGCCAGGGTCGGAGTCGATCGTCGACAAGTCGATCCCGACATTCGCGCGCGGCGAGCTGCCGCATTTCGCCGGCATCAACACCTTTCTCAAGGCGCCCTATGTCGAGAACGTCCGCGACGTCGGCAAATATGATGCTGCCGTCATCGGCATTCCTTTCGACAGCGGCACCACCTACCGGCCGGGAACCCGCTTCGGCCCGCAAGGCATACGCCGCATCTCGGCGCTGTACACGCCGTACAATTACGAGCTCGGCGTCGATCTGCGCGAGCAGATGACGCTGTGCGACGCCGGCGACGTCTTCACCATTCCCGCCAACCTCGAAAAGAGTTTTGACCAGATCACCAAGGGCGTCAGCCATGTCGCTTCGTCCGGCGCGCTTCCGATCATGCTGGGCGGCGACCACTCGATCGGTTTCCCTTGCGTGCGCGGCATCGCCGATGTGACCTCGAAGCGCATCGGCATCATCCATTTCGACCGCCATATCGACATCCAGGAAAAGGATCTCGACGAGCGCATGCACACCACGCCCTGGTATTGGGCGACCAACCTGCCGAACGTCTCGGCGACCAATCTCGTGCAGCTCGGCATCGGCGGCTGGCAGGTCCCGCGCTACGGCGTCGCCGAGGCGAGAAAACGCGGCACCAACGTGCTGACCATTGCCGACATCGAGCAGATGGGACTTGAGAAGGCGGCGGAAATCGCGCTCGAGCTCGCATGGAAGGACACCGACGCCGTCTACATCTCTTTCGACGTCGACAGCCTCGATTGCGGTTTCGTGCCCGGCACGGGCTGGCCTGAGCCGGGCGGCTTCCTGCCGCGCGAGGCGCTCAAGCTGCTTGGGCTGGTGACGGCACCCGGCATTTGCGGACTGGAAGTGGTCGAGGTCTCGCCGCCCTACGACACGTCGGACATCACCGCGCTGTTCGGCGTGCGCGTCGTCGTCGAGGCGCTTGGCTCGATGGTCGCCCACGGCAATCTCGGCAAGCACAAATCGATCATCGACAAACCGGTGAGTTTTTGACCATGCACGACGATCATCACCACAGTCATGGCCATGACGGCGGCCACAATCATCACGGGCCGAACGGTCATCATGACCATCCGCACGCCCCCGGCCACAATGGGCCCGCTGGCAAGCCGCTGCAATGGCAGACGCCGCATCTGCCGGAGCAGGCTCACGAGCTGCCGGTTGATCCCGCATCGGTCGATCTCGACCTGGTCGAAACCGCCTTCCTCGAAGGCTTTGCGCGGGCGCCGGACCCATCCAGCTTTCTGCGTCTGGCCGGCATACCCTTTGTCGGCGAGAGGGCCGACGGCGTGCGGCTTCATCTCTTGCGCGTCGAGACTGAGGATCTGGTCGACGTCGGCGCGGTCATGCCGCTCGTCGGCGGCACCGGCGTTGCCTATCACCCGCTGCCGGCGCGCCTGACATCGCACCGCCGCCGCCTCGCTTTCATCTATCACGATGGCAGCGAGCAAAAGCCGCTCGGCTTCGCCGCCGCGCGCTCCCTAGCAGACCGTTCCGCCGCTTCGCAATTCCCCGTTCCCGGGCACTGAAACCAGAACCCGTCATTCTCATCAAACAGGTGCAACCATGAAAACTTTCGCAAGCATGAAGACATTTGCAAGACTTGGCATCCTTTCAGCTCTCGCCGCCGTCACACCGTCGCTGGCGTTTGCCCATAGCGGCGGCGCTCACGTCCACGGCTTTTTCGCCGGCCTCGAACATCCGCTGTTCGGCATGGATCATCTGCTCGCAATGGTTGCAGTCGGCATGATCGGCGCCCGTGCCGGCGGGCGCAGCATTGTCCTTGTGCCGCTGTTCTTTGTCTCGGCCATGGTCGCAGGGGCCTTGCTCGGCATGGCCGGCATCGGCCTGCCTTCGCTTGAAACCGGCATCGCGCTGTCGCTTGTGGTCTTCGGCGCGATGGTCGGCCTCGCCAAGCCACTGCCGCTGGCCGCCGCGGCGGCACTGACGGCCCTGTTCGGCCTCTTCCACGGCAACGCCCACGGCCTTGAGAGTCCCGAGAGCGCCGGCGGCCTCGCCTACGCCGCTGGCTTCATGCTCGCCACGTCGATGCTGCATGCGATCGGCATTCTGTCCGCTGTCAAGCTGGCTCGTTGGCCGACGACGGTCCGCACCGCTGGAATCGCCACCTCGCTGGTTGGAATGGCCATGGCGGCCCAAGCTTTTTGAGACGTAGGCAGTCGGCGAACAGAACTGGAAAGCAGATGAGCCAGAAATGGTCGATGAGGCTGCGGCGCGTCCGCGATTTGCTGTACCAGATCCTGAAGGTCCGAGCCCAACGGCTTTGAGGGGTGCGGTATTCGCGTCCCTCCGGTCGAAATGAGCGTCAGAACTCGAGCGCCTGCCTGAGCGCCGGACCGCTCCTGACACGCAGATCGAGGTCGGCCTCGATATGGTCGATGTGGTGCAGCATCAGGGCGCTGGCGCGTTCGGAATTGCCATTTTCCAGCGCCTCCAGGATATTCATGTGCTCGCTATGGCCACAGCTCGAGACGCCCGAGCGGCCGTAGAGCGCGATCACCAGCGATGACCGCGCCACCAGTTCTTCCATGAAGCGCTGGAGGATGGCGTTTCCGGCAACCGAAGCCAGCAGCAGGTGAAAATCGCCCGAAGCCTTGATTTCCGAGCGTCTTGCATTTGGTCCGCGTTCGGCAATGAAGCGGCCCTCTTCATCGAGCTGCGCCTTGAAGGCAGCGACATGGTCCGGCGTCATCCGCCCGGCTGCGGCAATCGCTATGCCGGGCTCGATCAGCCGGCGCGAAGCGAAGACCTGGCGCGCTTCCTCCGGCGACGGGTTGGCGACGAAGGCGCCACGATTGCGCTCGGTCCGCACCAGGCCTTCGAAGGAGAGCATCTGCAGCGCCGCGCGCGCCACGGTGCGGCTGACGTCGAATAAAGTGCCGACCTCGCCTTCCGACAGCTTGGTTCCGGGCGCCAGCCGGCGGTCGACGATCGCGTCGCGCAACTGGTCGCGGATCGCCTGGGCGCGATCCTCGTTGGCACTGTCGACAGCAGGGAAAGTCTGGTCGGCTATATTCATGATGGTGGTCCCTGCGCCTTTCTACCCTGAATCGGGTCGCTTGCACGAGGGCCAAAGTGGATACGATGCCGGAAAAGATTGCATACGATTTTTTGCGAGAATCGCTGCCGATCGCCTATAATTTGTGCATTCTCAGGCATGCCGTTTCGAGGGGCAGCCGGAGGCAATTCTGATTTTCCCAAGGAATCAATCGTTTGAGGCCGATCTAGGGCAACTGGCATGCATGATGCTTTGCTTAAGTTGATTTAGAGAGGAAGCCGGATGTCCAAAGCCGCCGAAATCGACATCGTGTCCGTTTCGAAGATCTATGGCGCAACGACTGCCGTCGAAGACATCAGCTTGAAAATCCCCGCGGGAACCTATTGCTGCCTGCTCGGGCCGTCCGGCTGCGGCAAGACCTCGACGCTGCGCATGATTGCCGGGCACGAAAGCATATCGAGCGGCGACGTGCGTCTCGGCAACACGGTGGTCACAGACTTGCCGCCGGCCAGGCGCGGCACCGCCATGATGTTCCAGTCCTACGCACTGTTTCCGCATCTCGACCTGGTCGACAATGTTGCGTTCAGCCTCAAGATGAAGGGCGTCGGCAAGGAAGAGCGCCGCGCCAGGGCGCTCGATATGCTGAAGCTGATGCAGATGGAGGGCTACGCCAGCCGCCGCCCGGCGCAGCTTTCGGGCGGACAGCAGCAACGCGTCGCTCTGGCCCGCGCGCTGATCACCGACCCCGAAGCGCTGCTGCTCGACGAGCCGCTATCGGCACTCGATCCATTCCTGAAGGTCCGCATGCGGGCGGAACTGAAGAAGCTGCAGACGTCGCTCGGCATCACTTTCGTCCACGTCACCCACAGCCAGGAGGAGGCGATGGCGCTCGCCGACCTGATCGTGGTCATGAATGACGGCCGTATCGAGCAGGCGGCGCATCCGCGCATCGTCTTCGAGCGGCCGGCCACCGCGTTCGTCGCCCGCTTCATGGGCGATCACAACGTCGTCTCCGGCCGCGTCAGCGGCAGCCGCGACGGCATGGTTGTCTTCGATGTGCCGGGTGGCGCCTCGCTTGCTGCCAGCGGGCAGGGCAGGGCGATCGGCGAGCCAATCGATATCGCCATTCGCACCGACCACGTGCGGATCGGCGACCCGCCGGCCACCGGGCTCGGCTTCACCGGCATCGCCTCCAACATCGAGTATCGCGGCTCGACCGTAAAACTCTCGGTCAATGGCGCCGGCATCGAGGATTTTACCGTCATCGTCGACGACACCAGCTTCTTCGCCAAGCCGGTCGCCGTCGGCGACGCGGTGCCGATCGCCTGGGACGCCGAGGACGCGATCGTCCTTGGCGGTCTCGATTCCTGAACCAGAACCACCAATCAAAACAGGGGAACTGACATGACCAACACCACCGACAACAAGACAGGAATTTCCCGCCGCTCGCTGCTCAAGACCGGTGCTGCCGCCGTCGGTCTTGCCGCCGGTTCGGGTACCATCACCGGGTTCCCGACGATCTGGGCGCAGAACCCGATCACGCTGCGCCAGTTCGGCACCGGCGTGTCGAACCTCAACGCCATTGCCGACAAGTGCAAGGCCGACCTCGGCATCACGCTGGAAATGACTGCGACCGATTCCGACGCCGCCGCCCAGCGCGCGGTGACCCAGCCGGACAGCTACGACATCGCCGACATCGAATACTGGATCGCCAAGAAGGTCTATCCGTCCGGCGTGATGCAGCCGATGGATGTCAAGAAGCTGAAATATTACGACAAGATCGTACCGCTGTTCATCACCGGCAAGCTGACGCCCGACAGCGTCATCGCCCAGGGCACCGCGCCGCATACGGTCGGCTTCGTCGAGGCGCAGGACGCCAAGACCTTCGCCAAGCAGCCGACCCAGTGGATGACGATGGTTCCGACCATCTACAACGCCGATACGCTCGGCATCCGCCCCGACCTTGTCGGCCGCGACATCACCACCTGGGCCGACATCATGGATCCGGCCTTCAAGGGCAAGGCCGCCATCCTCAACATCCCGTCAATCGGCATCATGGATGCGGCGATGATCATGGAAGCCATGGCCAACATCAAATATGCCGACAAGGGCAACATGACCAAGGAGGAGATCGACAAGACCATCGACTTCCTGATCAAGGCCAAGCAGGACGGCCAGTTCCGGGCGTTCTGGAAATCGTTCGATGAGAGCGTCAATTTGATGGCTTCGGGCGAAGTGGTCATCCAGTCGATGTGGTCGCCGGCCGTCGCTGCGGTGCGCTCCAAGGGCATCGCCTGCAAGTACCAGCCGCTCAAGGAAGGCTATCGCTCGTGGGGCGGCGGCCTTGGCCTGGCGGCGCACCTCAAGGGCGCCGAACTCGACGCCGCCTACGAATACATCAACTGGTACCTGTCCGGCTGGGTCGGCGCCTACCTCAACCGCCAGGGCTACTACTCGGCCGCCATGGATACGGCCAAGCAGTTCATGTCCGAGGACGAATGGGGCTACTGGGTCGACGGCAAGCCGGCCAAGGGCGACATCATGGCGCCGGACGGCAAGATCATGGAGAAGGCAGGCGCGGTGCGTGACGGCGGCTCCTTCGTCGAGCGCATGGGCAAGGTCGCCTGCTGGAACTCGGTCATGGACGAGGACCGCTACATGGTGAGGCGCTGGAACGAATTCATCGCGGCGTAGTGCCTTCTTGCCTTCTCCCCTTGTGGGAGAAGGTGGCCGAGCGAAGCTCGGTCGGATGAGGGGTGTTGGACGGATCGCCAACGCTGAGTTTCTTCCAACACCCCTCATCCGTCTTGCCGCTGCGCGCCAATCCACCTTCTCCCACAAGGGGAGAAGGGACGCAGCTCCGGCCGCCTCGCAGCCTACCGAGATATTGATGACAGCAGTGCTCGAACGTCCTGGAATGATCAAGGCCAAACCGGCCAAACGCCGCCGCGTCTCGGTCGCCCGCTTCGTCCCCTACCTCCAGGCGGCGCCGCTGGCGCTGATCCTTGGCGCATTCCTTTTGCTGCCGATCCTGATGATCGCCGTGGTCTCCTTCTGGGATTACGATTTCGCAGCGATGTACCCGGATTTCCTGACCATCAACTACGCCGACACGCTCGGCTCGTGGGTCACCTGGAAAACCTATCTGAACACTCTGAAATACGCCGCCATCGTCTGGGCGCTGACGCTGTTCATCGGCTTCTGGGTCGCCTATTTCCTCGCCTTCCATATCAGGACCTCAGCCATGCAGATGGTGCTGTTCCTGGTCTGCACCGTGCCGTTCCTGACCTCCAACATCATACGCATGATCTCGTGGATTCCGGTGCTTGGCCGCAACGGGCTGGTCAATTCGACGCTGGTTGAGATCGGGCTGATCCCGAGGCCGATCGAATGGCTGCTCTATTCCGAATTCGCCGTGGTGCTGGCCATGGTGCATCTCTACACGCTGTTCATGGTGACGCCGATCTTCAACACGCTGATGCGCATCGACAAATCGCTGATTGAGGCCGCGCGTGACGCCGGCGCGTCCGGCTGGCAGGTGTTGTGGAACGTCGTCATCCCGCTTGCCAAGCCCGGCATGGCGATCGGCACCATCTTTGTCGTCACGCTGGTGATGGCCGACTTTTCGACGGTGCAGGTGATGTCCGGCGGACAGAGCGCCTCCGTCGCGCTGATGATGAAGAACCAGATGTCGCTGCTGCAATATCCGGCAGCCGCCGCCAACGCGGTCGTGCTGCTGGTGCTGGTGCTGCTGATGGTCGCCGGCATCCTGCGCATCGTCGACATTCGCAAGGAGCTATGAGGCGATGAGCCGGGACAAGCGCACCCTTGAATTCTACGTGCTGGCGGCATTCTTCGCCCTTTTCGTGCTGTTTCTCTACGGCCCGCTCTCGGCGATCCTGATCCTGTCCTTCCAGGGCGAGAATGGCGGGCTGACCTTTCCGCTGAACGGCGTTTCGCTGCACTGGTTCGCCAATCTGTTCGAACGCCAGGCGGTCGGTGATTTCGGCGGCAGCTTCAAACGCTCCTTTATCCTTGGCCTGATGGTGATGATCGTCACCGTTGTCGTGTCGCTGCTCGCCGGCCTGGCATTCCGGCAAAAATTTCGCGGCGCCACCGCTCTGTTCTATCTGGCCGTCGCCAGCCTGGTCGTGCCGTCGATCATCATCTCGCTCGGCATCGGCGTCGTCTTCCAGCAGATCGGCTTTCGTCCCGCCTGGTACACGTCTGCCTTCGGGGCGCATCTGACCTGGACCTTGCCTTTCGGCGTGCTGATCATGTTCGCCGTCTTCAACCGGTTTTCGCCGGCCTATGAGGAAGCCGCGCGGGACTTGGGCGCGACCTCCTGGCAGACCTTCGCGCATGTCGTCCTGCCGATGATCGCGCCCAGCCTGATCGGCGTCGGCCTGTTCGGCTTCACCCTGTCCTATGACGAGTTCGCCCGCACGCTGATGACCTCGGGCACCTTCAACACGCTGCCGCTCGAAATCTACGGCATGACGACGAATGTGACGACGCCGGTGCTCTATGCACTGGGCACCGTGACGACGGTATTTTCCTTCCTGGTGATTTTGGCGACGCTCGGCGCAATCGCCTATGTCGGCGGCCGTCGGCCGCGAGCTTGAGAGAACGCAGTGCAGATCCTCGTCGTTAATCCGAACACCACCGCCAGCATGACCGAAACCATTGCAGCGGCGGCGCGGCTCGTGGCCGGCGCCGGAACGGAGATCGCCGCCGTCACCTCGTCGATGGGACCTGTGTCGATCGAAGGCTATTACGACGAGGCGCTTGCCGTGCCTGGCCTGCTGGTCGAGATCGCCGCCGGCGAACGCTCGGGCGCGCAGGCCGCAATCGTCGCCTGTTTCGACGACACCGGCCTCGATGCGGCGCGCGCCATGGCCAACATTCCGGTCATCGGCATCTGCGAGGCAGCGCTCAGCACGGCCTCGTTCATCGCCCAGCGCTTCACCGTCGTCACCACGACCGAGCGCTCGCGCGTGCCGGTCGAAGCGCTGGTGCAGCGCTATGGCATGGCAGGACGGGCACGCGTGCGCGCGGCCGACATTCCGGTTCTTGCGCTCGAAGACCCAGCCTCCGATGCGATCCTGAAGCTGCGCGGCGAGATCGCGCGCGCGCTCGACGAGGATCGCGCCGAGGCCATCGTGCTTGGCTGCGCCGGCATGGCCGATCTCGCCGCCGCGCTGCGGCGGGAGTTCGGCGTTCCGGTCATCGACGGCGTCGGCGCCGCGGTCAAGCAGGCCGAGGCACTGATCGCGCTTGGCCTGTCGACGTCCAAGCGTGGCGCCTATGCAAACCCGCTGGCAAAGCCCTATCTTGGCGCATTGAAGTCCTTCGCCCCCGGTACCGTAGCCGCCGAGTGAGGCAATGCGCCGAACGATCAGAACGCTCGCACTTGAAGACGTAAATATCCTTGTCGACTGGGCGGCAGCGGAGGGCTGGAATCCCGGCCTCGGCGATGCCGTGGCGTTTCAGGCGGCGGATCCAGAGGGCTTCATCGGCGCCTTTGTCGATGGCGAGATGGTGGCCGGTATTTCGGCCGTCGCCTATGGCGAGGATTTCGGCTTCATCGGCCTCTACATCTGTCGGCCGGACAGGCGCGGTGAGGGCTATGGCAAGGCGGTGTGGGATGCCGGCATGGCGCGGCTCGGCGACCGCACGATCGGCCTCGATGGTGTCGTCGAACAGCAGGCCAACTACCGCAGCATGGGTTTTGCGCCGGTCTACCGGACGATCCGCTTCGTCGGTACGCCGAACGCTCCGGCAGCTGCCGACAGCGATATTTGCGTCATAGGCCCGGAAGCCGATGTCCTGGACTACGACAGCCGGTTCTTTCCCGCTCCGCGGCGATCCTTCCTGGAACACTGGCTGCGCCCGCCGCACGTCGCGCTTGCGATCGTCAGGGATGGCGCCATCAAGGGGTACGGCGTCGCCCGCCGCTGCCGGGACGGCTGCAAGATCGGTCCGCTCTTTGCCAACAGCCTGGACGCGGCAAGCCGCCTGTTCGCGGCGCTCGCCAACGCCTCGGGACCCGGAAATATCCATCTCGACGTCCCCGAGACCAGTGGAAGCTTTGCGGCTTTCCTGTCGTTCGCCGGCCTTCAACCGGGCTTCGAAACGGCTCGAATGTACAAGGGAAAAGCGCCGCAGCTCGCGCAGTTCGGCGTCTTTGCGATCACGACTTTGGAGCTTGGTTGAGACGGCGTCAGCTTTTTGTGCGCAGATCATCGATGCGAAGTTCCACGCCTTTTGGCTGGTCTCCTCGCGAAAAAACGTAAATGCCCAAGGCGATGGACTGCGACAACCAGAGCGCCGACGGCGAGGTACAGATTGTTCTGCCTCATCCAGTCGGTCGCGTGTCATGTGCCATAGGGATGATGGCACCGCCATGTTCCCGCATGAGCTAAAAAGTTAGCCCGCCTGCATGTGCAGCGTTCAGGTCGCCAACGCATCAATTGGGAAAGCCCGGTCGACGGGAGAAATACTCCTCTGAGAGGCGGGAACAATACCGTCGAAGTGCTGTTAGGTCCGTTCCTCTAACGGAGATAGACCATGTTTTTGCGCGTCGACAAGCTTCAGATCGAATTACCGGCACCGGCCCAACAGGATGTCAATGCCGCTTCAGCGCTCCAGGAGTTGCTTGGCGGGAAATACGGAGAAATGTCCACACTCGGTAACTACCTCTTCCAAAGCTTCAATTTCCGATCAAAGAGCAAGTTGAGGCCGTTCTACAGCCTGGTCGCGGCCATCACCGCCGAAGAGCTTGGCCATGTCGAATTGGTCAGCAATGGGGTGTCGATGCTTGCGAACGGTCCTGATGAACCCGGCGCTGACACGGTAGGTCCGACAGATATCACCGGCGCGCCGTTCGATATGATGAAGGACGCAAGACTGGCTGCCGGATTTTTGTCGCATGGTGGTGGCGCCGTGCCGATCGATTCAAATGGCCTGAGCTGGAACAAGGATTTCGTTACAACGACCGGCAACGTCATTTTTGACCTCCTCCACAATTTCCACCTCGAATGCGGAGCCCGCCTTCACAAACTGCGGGTCTACGAAACCTTGTCGGACCCGACCGGACGGGAGGTCTGCGGATATCTGTTGGTAAGGGGATCGGTGCATGCCCACGCCTATGCCCTCGCGCTCAAACAAATAACGGGTGTCGAAATCGAAAAGATGCTTCCAACGCCCAACATTCCGCTGGCAAACATCCCGGAGAGCCAGAAATATCTTGAGGAAGGCTCGCACCGACGCCTTTATACATTCAGTCCCGAAGATTACCGTGAGATAGCTGGGATCTGGGGCAATGGCGAAATGGCTCTCCCGGACGATCCTCCAGGTGAATTGGAGGTTGTCGAAGGAATGCCGGATGGCGGAAAGATCCAGGAGTTGGTGGGAGAGCCATCAGCTTTCACACCGGATTACGCGCCTGAGGAAATGAACGAGATTGCATCCAAGCTTTACAACGCGTCTCGGTAACGAGCCTCGATCGGTTAATGACGATGCCGTCGTTGCAGGCAAAGCCCGCGATCAGGCCGGGCCCAGCCGGACACCGTCCCGACTCGCGCTCCGGCTAATACAGCGGCTTGGCCATGTGCCGGGGCGCCGGCCATTCCGTCGTGATCCCGGGCTGCACCGGCCGCTCGAGATAGGTCGACAGAACCACATAGCTTCGCGTCGAGGTCACGCCAGGCGTTTCGTAAAGCCGCGACAGCAGGCCTTCGAGCGCCCTTGTGTCCTCGGTGCGGACCTTGATCAGCATGCATGTGTCGCCGGCCACCGAATGGATCTCCTCGACTTCGGGATGCTCGGAAATCGCCATCAGTTCGGGGGTCTTTCCCCAGCCCTTGGTGTCGATGTGCACGAAGGCAAGCAGCGGCTTGCGCACCGCCTTGGGATCGATGATCGCCGCAGTGTTGCGAATGGCGCCGCTGCGCCGAAGCCGCTTCACCCGTTCATGCGCGGCCGGCGGCGACAGGCCGACGCGATCACCGAGCTCGGCATAGCTGACCGTGGCGTCGTCGACCAGAACGCCTAATATTTTTCGGTCGGTTGCGTCGACGTCCCGGGCAGCGGGCCTGTTCTGCAGAATGCCATCTGTTTCTTCATCCATGGCGAAATTCCTTGTTGATACAGAACTTAGTACGGCCATTATCGCCTTATGACGAACAGTGATCAAGTCGCAACATTGACGGCAAGGCCGCCTATCCCGGCGCTCGCCTATCTCCTCACCGGATGCATCGCGGTGATCGGCTCGAACTCGCTGGTTCTCGGTCCGATAGCACCGGCGGTGGCGGCGTCGTTTGCGACGAGCGTGCCGGCCGTCATGATCGCGTCCGCTGCCTTCGGCCTCGGCACATCGGCAAGCGCCTTGTTCCTGGCCCGCTATATCGATCGGCTCGGCGCCCGCCGCATGCTGCAAGGGGCCTTGCTGCTGCTGGCGGTCGCGCTCCTCGCCAGCGCCGCCGCGCCGACGGTAACGGCGCTGGTTGCAGCCCAGCTTGTCGCCGGCATCGCCGCCGGCGTTGCCATGCCGGCAATCTATGCCAGCGCCGCTGCGATCGCGCCGCCTGGCCGCGAAAGCGGAACCATCGGCGTCGTGCTGACCGGTTGGACCCTGAGCATGGTCGCCGGCGTCTCATTGTCGGCGGTGCTTGCCGACCTCGTCCATTGGCGCGCCGTTTTCGCGGCGGTCGCGGTGCTTGCGGCGCTCGCGTTGACCGGCCTTACGCTGACCTCGCTCGGCGATGTCAGGAAAAGCGGCCCGGCGCCGACGCCGCTCGGCGCTTTGGCCGTTCCCGGCATAGTGCCGCTCCTGGTCGCCTGCGGCGCCTTCATGACCGCCTTCTACGGCGTCTATGGTTATCTTGGCGATCACCTTCACAATGGCTTGGGACGGCCGGTCAGCGCCAACGGCTTGGCGGCGCTCGCTTATGGCGCCGGCTTCGGCATGGCGGCACTGCTTGACGGCGTGATCGATCGGCTTGGCGCGCGACGTGTCATGCCGTTCGCCTATCTGCTCGTCGCGGCCGTCTATGTCGCGCTGGCCGCGGCAGGCAGCAGTTTCCATCTGACCATCGCGATGGTCGCAGTCTGGGGCCTTGCCAATCATTTCGGGCTGAACGTCCTGGTGATGCGCCTCTCGGCGCTCGATCCTGCGCGGCGCGGCACGATCATGGGCTTGAACAGCGCGGTGACCTATCTCGCGGTGTTTGTCGGCACCACGGCCTTCGGACCGCTTTATTCCAGCTTCGGCTTTGCGGCATCTGCAATGGTCGCCGCGCTGCTCATGCTGGTTGCCGCTTCGGCGGCGGCGTGGCATTCGCCGCGGCCCGTGTAGTCGCGGAGCCACGCGGCGGCAGCGCTTGCGCTCCCCGCCTTTCCTTCGGTAAATGCAAATGAAAGTGCCACGCGTCCGGAAGCGCTGTATACGGGTATCCGGCTGTGAGCCTGTCTGGACAAGCGATGAACATGACGCTTGAAACCACCGCCGACCCTTCGCCGAAAGAACTCGCTTTTCTCGGGGAGCGGCTCAGCGCGTTCAACGACAGCGAAGTCGGTCCGGCCAACAGGAAGGTGCTCGCCGTGTTCGTGCGCGATGAGCACCGTGCGGTTGTCGGCGGCATCTCGGGATATACCGCCTGGGGCTGGCTCTATGTGCAATGGCTCTGGGTTGATGAGCGACTGCGCGGCCAGCGCATGGCCGGCAGGATGCTGGACGCAGCCGAACAGGAAGCCGTCGCACGCGGCTGTCATGGCGCCTTGATCGACACGTTCAATCCCCAGGCGGTCAACGCCTATGAGCGTCAGGGGTATCGGCTGTTCGGCGCGCTTCCCGATTTTCCCGTCGGCCGCAGCCGCGTCTTCCTGCAGAAGAAACTGCTGGCTTGATCAGCCGGCAAGGCGTCCGCCGCGCATCGGCTGTGGCACACCGGTGGTGGTTGGAAAACTGATCGGCAGGCCCCTGAGCACGCGGACCGCAAGGAAGGCAAAGCACTCCGCCTCGACCGCGTCACCCTTCCAGCCGAGCGCCTCCGCCGGCACCGCTTCGACGCCGGCGCGGCTGGCGAGCATGGCCATGATCGTCGGGTTGTGGCGGCCGCCGCCGCTGACCACCAGCCGCTTCGGCCGGTGCGGCAGGAGGTCGAGCGCCTTGCCGACGGCTGCGGCGGTGAAGGCCGTCAGCAGTGCGGCGCCATCCTCAGCGTTCATCCCATCCGCCATGGCTGCGCCGAAATCGAAGCGGTCCAGTGACTTTGGATAGGGCTTGGCCAGGTAGGGATGTTGCAGGAGCTTGGCCAGCCGCGCCTCGTCCACAGTTCCGGCACGGGCAATCGCGCCGTCGCGGTCCATCTCACCCAAACCGTTCGACTTGATGAAATCGTTCAGCGGCGCATTGGCCGGTCCGGTGTCGAAGGCGATGACATTGTCCTTGCCGTCCCACCAGGTGATGTTGGCGACGCCGCCGAGATTGAGCACCGCCGTGTCGCCGCTGATATCGGCATCGCGCAGCAGCGCAGCGTGATAGGCGGCCGACAGCGGCGCCCCTTGCCCGCCGGCGCGCATGTCGGCCGACCGGAAATCATAGGCGACCTTGGTCCCCAGTATGGCATGCATCAATGCCCCATCGCCGAGCTGGCGGGTCTGGCCGAGTCGGCCGTTTTGCGGGGCGCGATGCAGCACGGTCTGGCCATGGAAGCCGACGACGCCGATATCGGCCATCGTCAGCCCGTAGCTTTCGACCAGGTCCTTGACGGCTGCCGACTGGGCGCGCGTCAGCGCTTCTTCAGCTTCGCAAAAGATCGCCGGTTCCGGCCCGGCAAAATTCCACGCCCTGGCCTGATCCAGCGTCTCCTCCAGCAGCGTCCGGATCGATCCGGGGTAAGGCGCCAGCGTGTAGGTGCCGAAATCCTCGATCCGCTCGCCGTCGGTCTTGATCAGCGCAACATCGATATTGCCGTCCAGCACGGTGCCGGTCATCAGGCCGACGGCCCAGATTGGTTCGCCACTTTTCGCAATCATCATTTGTTAGGCTCCGTTGGCGAGATCGCCGACCGATGGGCGAATCTCGATAATCCCGCTGTCGAAATGATGTGTCGGATGGATCCGTTTGGTGAGCAAGGTCCCCATGCCCTGCCTTTGTCGAAGTCGGTCCATCCTGGATACTGGTATACCGGTATCCAGACAGCTTCACAGCGTCTTTTCGCCGATCGCCTTTCGCAAAAAACCGCCCGCATCGTCGAGCGCCTTGCGCGCCTCTTCGATGCCCATCCCGGTGATTGTCACCAGTATCGCCAGCTTGACGTCTTTGCCGGTCTGGTCGAGCGCCCGTCGTGCCTGCTGCGCTGTGCAGCCGGTGGTCTGCATCACGATCCCGACCGCCCTGGCGACCAGCTTCTTGTTGCTGGGATTGAGGTCGACCATCAGGTTCTGGTAGCTCTTGCCGCTCCGGATCATGCTGGCTGTCGTCAGCATGTTGAGAACCAGCTTTTGCGCGGTTCCCGACTTCAACCGGGTCGAGCCGGCGAGAACCTCGGGGCCGACAAGCGGAGAGATGGCAATGTCGGCAATGCCGGCAATGACTGACCTGGGGTTGCAGGAAAGTGCCACCGTCGTTGCTCCGACCTGCCTTGCATAGGTCAAGCCGCCAATGACGTAGGGTGTGCGGCCGCTGACCGCGATGCCGACCACCACATCGTCGGCGGTCAACTTGATGCCCTGCAGTGCCTTGATGCCTTGTTGCGGATCATCCTCGGCGCCTTCCACAGCCCGCACCAGCGCATTCGGGCCGCCGGCGATCAGGCCGAGCACCATGCCCTCGGGCACGCCAAATGTCGGCGGACACTCCGAGGCGTCGAGAACCCCCAGCCGGCCGCTCGTGCCGGCGCCCATATAGACAAGCCGCGCGCCTTTTTGAAACGCACCAACGATCCGGTCTACCGCGGCAGCAATTTCCGGAATGACCTTCTCGACGGCGGCCGGAACGCCGCTGTCCTCGTCATTGATCATGCGCAGGATATCGATGGTCGGCAGCAGGTCGATATCCATCGTCCTCGGGTTCCGATCCTCGGAAACCAGCCGCTCCAGTTCCCCCATCAACTCCTGTTCGTTCATCCGCCTGCTTTCAAACTTCTTGCCATCGGCAACAAGTTCAAACTTCTTGCCATCGGCAACAAGTAATGTGATGCGGCGCCAGATGTTGACCAGTACCAGCGACTGGCATTGATAAGCTCGCCAGCCAAACAAATGTTGACAACATCATCTGTTGTTGATCAAAGTTCAGCATGAATTGCGCGGACCGGGGTGAGGCGATGGACGACCTTGGAGCACAGGAACAGGCAGTGCTGGATCTGATCGCGGCGAACCCGTTCGCCGGCCAGCAGGATATAGCGACCGCGCTCGGCATTGCCCGCTCGACCGTCGCGGCCCACATCGTGCAGCTCGTCAACAAGGGCTACATTCTTGGCCGCGGCTATGTCTTGCCGGCGTCCAAGCGCATGATCTGCATCGGCGGCGCCGTCCTCGACCGCAAGTACCACGCCAGGAAGGATCTGATCTTCGGGACGTCGAACCCGGTCGACGGCTATCGCAGCTTCGGCGGCGTCGCCCGCAACGTCGCCGAGAACCTTGTCCGCCTCGGCGTCGACGTGAGCTTCGTTTCGATCGTCGGCGACGACGAGACCGGCCGCTCGCTGGTGCGGCACCTGCGCGACCTGGGCGCCGACGTCAGCCAGGTCATCACCACCACGGAGCGGCCGACGGCGGAATATGCGGCGATCCTCGACCTCAACAACGATCTCGTGCTCGGCATCGCCGACATGGAGATCTTCGATCTGTTTTCGCCCTCCTGTCTCGACCGTTTCTGGCCGCATCTGGCTTCGGCGAATTGGGTGATCATCGACTGCAACCTGCCGGCCGCGACGATCGCAGCGCTGATGTCACGAAAGCAGGGCGCGCGCTTCAAGCTCGCCCTCGACACGGTGTCGTCGCCGAAATCGGCGCGCCTGCCGAAGGACCTGACCGGCATCGACCTTTTGTTCACCAACCATGACGAGGCCAATACGATGCTTGGCATCACCGATGCCGACAAGCGGCTAAGGCCGAAAGAGGCTGCGGCGGCGCTGCGCGCGGCCGGCGCCAGCGAGGTGATCGTGACCATGGGCGCGCATGGATTTGCGGTCGCGACCGAAGGCGGCGTGGCAACGATGCGTTCCGTCCCGGCCCGCGCCGTCGACATCACCGGCGCCGGCGACGCGATGATTGCCGGCACCATGTACAAGGTGCTTTCGGGCGATCCCGTGCTCGATGCAGTGCGCACCGGCGCGCTGCTCGCCACGCTGACCACCGAGAGCGAATCCAGCGTCCATCCCGACCTGTCGCCGCGCTTCCTCACCGCCGGCATGTACCGCATTCCCGCCTGAAGCCAGACGACCCTGAACGCGAGCCGAACCCTGAAAGCGAAATAACGATGAAACCTTCCCTTCTCCATCTGAACGACGAAGTCGCGGCAGCACTTCGTGAAGGCCGCGCGGTGGTGGCGCTGGAATCGACGATCATCACCCACGGCATGCCCTATCCAGCCAATCTGGAGACTGCCCGCGGCGTCGAGACCGTGGTGCGCGAGAATGGCGCCGTGCCCGCCACCATCGCGGTGGTCGCCGGCAAGATCAAGGTCGGGCTCGACGACCGCGAGCTGGAGCAGCTGGCAGCGGCAAAGGACGTGGTCAAGGCGTCCGGGCGCGACCTCGCCGCCATTATGGTGGGCGGCGGCTCGGCCGGAACCACGGTTTCGGCGACGATGCGGATCGCTGCATTGGCGGGCATCGGTATTTTCGCGACCGGCGGCGTCGGCGGCGTGCATCGCGGCGCCGAAGCCAGTTTCGATATCTCGGCCGACCTGACCGAACTCGGCCAGACCGGCACGACCGTCGTCTGCGCCGGCGTGAAATCGATCCTCGATATTGCAAAAACGCTGGAATATCTGGAGACCCAGCGCGTGCCGGTGATTGCCTACCAGAGCGACGACTTTCCGGCTTTTTATACGCGCTCCAGCGGACTTAAAGCCGATCACCGCCTCGATACGCCGCAGGACATTGCGCAGGCCATGCTGCTGCACGAGCAGATCGGCTCGGGCACAGGCATCCTCGTCGCCAATCCAATTCCGCAACTGGATGCGCTCGATCCAGCCTTCATCGATGGCACGATCGCCGCGGCGGTGGCGGAAGCCGAAAAACGCGGCATCGGTCGCAAGGAACTGACGCCGTTCCTGCTCGCCCGCATCAACGAGCTTTCGCAGGGCCGCAGCCTGAAGGCCAACATCGCGCTGGTCCGCAACAACGCGGCGCTCGCTGCCCGCATTGCCGTGGCGCATGCGGGATTGAAGGACATTAAATAGCGGAACTGCCGGCCACAATCGCTGACCTGTCCAGCCGCTTTCCAGCCGCGACAGGAGTTCGGCAACCCTCTGGAACATGGGGCTCAGTCGTCCGCCCTGGGCGCCTCGGTCTCGGCGCGAACCAGCTTGATGTCGGCTCCCGCCGCCCAGGCGCCGATCTCCTCGCGGCGCAATGCCGCCGCCATCATGTCCGGAAACAGATCCGGCGTGCAGGCGAAGACCGGAATGCCAAGTGCGGCAACCGAACCTGCCATTGCCGGATCATAGCCGGGCCGGCCTTGGTCGGTCAGTGCCAGAAGCACGACGACATTGACGCCGGATCGAACCAGCGCCGCCAGCCGCCGCAGCAATTCCTGGCCATTGCCGCCCTCGTAGAGGTCGGTGACCAGCACCAGATGCGACTTGGTTGGCCGCTCGATACGGTCGGCGCAATAGGCGACGGCCTGGTTGATGTCGGTGCCGCCGCCAAGCTGCACGCCGAACAGCACTTCGACGGGATCGCTGAGTTCTTCGGTAAGGTCGACGATGGCCGTATCGAAACAGACGAGCTTGGTGCGCACGACCGGCAGCGAGGCCATCACTGCCGCGAAGATCGAGGCGTAGACGACCGAGCTTGCCATCGAGCCGGACTGGTCGACGCAGAGAACGACTTCGTCAAGGTCGACTAGCCGACGCTGCTTGCGCATGAAACCAACCAGCTTCTCCGGCACGATAGTTTTGTGCTCGGGCTGGTAGTGGCGAAGGTTCGCCGAGATGGTGCGCTGCCAGTCGATATCGCGCGCACGCGGACGTTTGGTGCGCTTCGATCGGTCGAGCGCGCCGCGTATCGCCTCGGCGGTCTTCTGCTCCAGCTTCTGCATCAGCTTGGCGACGATGTCGGCGATGATCGTGCGGGCGATGTCCTTGGTCTTGGCCGGCATGACTGAACGCAGTGAAATCAGGTCGGCGACCAGGTTGACGTCCGCCTCGATCGCCTTGAGGAACTCCGGCTCCATCAGCATCTGCTTCAGGTCCAGCCGTTCGAAAGCGTCCTTCTGGACGATCTGAACGACCTGCGCGGGAAAGAAGGAGCGAATGTCCCCCATCCATTGCGCAACGCGCGGTGCCGAGCGGCCAAGTCCGCCACGCCGCTTGCGCGGGTCACTGGCCGCCGCGCTGGCACCATCGCCGTAGAGAGCATCGAGTGCCGCCGAAAGTCGTTTGTCGTCGCTGGAAAGTGCCCCCGACGCCTCGTCATCGGCGCCGATCGCCAGGCGCCAGCGGCGCTCCCCTCCGGCATCTGCAGTGAGTCGGCCGAGCCCGTTCATTTCGCCCTCGTCATCCATTGCCGCTTCCTCCCCTCAGCAATGGTCCAAGCCGTTCCAGGTGTCGGCGCCATGCCTCGCCGCCATCCGGCGTCGGCGTCAGGCCAGCCGGCAAGCGCGCGGCACGGCCGAGAACCGCTTCGATCAGTCGCCGGCGCTCCATGCTGTCCAGATTGGAAAAGACGCGGCGCAGCAACGGCAGGTGCGCGATGAAAGCATCTTCGTCGAGAGATTTGAGCCAGGAATCGACCGCGCTGCGGAGACCTTCGTCATAGATCAGCCGTTGACCCGCTGTGCTGAAGAAGCCCTCGAAGAACCCCGCCGCCTCGGCGACTGGCGTGCCCGGCGACAGGCGTCGCCCGAGCAGCTCGGCTGCGGCTTCGGCGGACAGGCGGCCGGCCTCGTAGAGCAGGTGCGCGGCGCATCCGGCCAATAGCGCCGTCGCCCGCGACCCCTCGAGAACGGCAGCCAGCCCGTTGCGCCATCCGTTCAGCACGTCTTCCCCCGGCTCCACCAGCCTGATCGCCTCATCGGCCTTGCGCATCGCTCTTACCAGCGTCGCGGCGGCCTGCTCATCCAGGTCGCGTGCCGCATAGGGAAGCGCGATCGCACCTTCGACGATCAGCCGCTCCATGAGGCCGGAAAGCCGGTTCGTCTCGGTTTTGCGCGCCTCGCCGTAGCGGATGATGTCGGCGAGCGGCGGCACCGAGGCCAGAATCTCCAGGCATTCGCTGCTGCGCGCCGCGCGCGCCTCCAGGGCCGCGAGACCGGCGGTCGATGCTTCCGACAGGCCTGCCGTGATGGCGCCCTGGACCAGTGCCGCAAGCGTATCGAGGGTTGCTGCGGCTTCGATCATCTGTATCAGGCGGCCGTTGGCAGCCTTTTCGATGGTCGGCCCGTAGATCAGGTTCTCCACCAGGCGAACGGCATATTCCGGCTCCCAGGCCAGGGTCCACCGCTCGCGGAACGTGCCACGGCTGCGACCGGCGTCCGTCAACTTGCCCCAATGCACACCAAGCACGTTCAGCCGATGCAGCAATGTCGAACGAAACAGCCCGCTGTCGCTTCGCAGGTCGACGGATAGTTCCCGCTCCAGCGCTTCAGGTTTCAGCCGCGCCGCCTTCTGGTTGCGCTGCAGATCCTCGATCAACGGCGCCAACGGCGTGTCGGGTGGAATTTCGCCGACGTCCGCACCTAGAAGCAGTTCGGCCTCGACCACGGCCCACAGCAACGCTTCGCCGTTGAACAGAGCCGCAATTGCGGCGTCGCGCAATTCCTCAAACCCGGGTTTCGGCCGCTCGCGAATCGCGGCGAGCGTGCGGGCGAGCCGCTCCGCTTCGATCAGCGAAGCGGTCGAGACCAGGTGACCCTTCACCCGCAGCACCGCTGCAATCATTGCAAGCCACAAGGTTGCTGCATCGCGCCGGCCGCGCGTGCGCCAGAGATGCTTGCACCAGCCGGGTGCGACGACGCCCGCGCCATAGCCGTAGCCCAGCGCCAGACGCGGTCCCGTCCACGGCGCCCATGTCATCGTGCTCTTGCGCCTCGCAATCCCCTTAAGCAGGGCTTGATCGTTTTTCTGCATGTGTGTCGCCTGCAGTGCCGGCACATGCCACGCCCCGCAGACGACGGCGATAGGTCCGTCGAATTCCTTGCGCGCCGCAGCGATTTCGAGCCGCATATGCGCTTCGCGCTGGGCCTCGAACTGCGCGATCGAGCCTTCACCATCCCTCAGCGTTATCATCGCGTCGGAGATGGCGGCGAATATGGGGCCTGGTTCCGGATTCTGCTCGATGATGTCCGACCACCAGCTTTCGCCATCCTCATAGCCGGCGGCGCGGGCCAGCGTGCCTATCGGATCACGCCGATGCGGAGCCACATCATCACGCTTGCTTGACTCCTTCGCATCGTCAGCATCGACTTTTTCCGCGCCGTCGACCGCCGCTTCCGAGAAGCGCGCCGACGACGGCAGGTCGATGAAGCGCAACGCCGCCTTGTTGTCCACGGCCCAAAGGACCGCCTGATATTCCGGCGAGAACTCGGCGAATGGCCAGAAGCTTGTCGAAGCCGGATCCTCCTCCGGATAGCAAAGCAGTGCTACCGGCGGCTGCATCTCCGGGCGGGCCAGCAACGGCAGCAGCGCGGAGGCATCGATAGGCCCCTCGATCAGCACGGCGACCGGCTGCAAATCCTGCAATGCCTGCACAAGGCTGTCGGCGGAACCCGGCCCGTGATGGCGTATGCCGAAATAGGCGACCTCGCTGTGCCCCATGGCGCGTCAGATCGCTGCGTTCAAGGCCGCATAGTAGCCGGCGTAGTCAGGCCGCTTCTTGAGCACTGTTTCCAGATATTCTTCCAGCACTGCCTTGTCCTGGACCGGGTCTTTCACGATCGCCCCGACAAGGCTGGCGGCGAGACCTTCGGCGCCGAGCTTGCCGCTGTCGAACCACGCCGCCTGGCTCAGACCGCCAACCATCGTCGCGATCGCCTCGGCGGTCGACAGCGAGCCCGAGGGCGTTTTCAGCGTCACCTTGCCGTCGGCGGTCGCACCGGACCGCAATTCACGGAAGATGGTCAATACCCGGGCTATCTCCTCGCCGACATTTTTCGGCACCGGCAGGTCGAGCCCGCCGGCCATCTCGTCGACCCGCTTGGAGACGATCGCCACCTCTTCAGCCATGTCTTCCGGCAATGGCAGCACCACGACATTGAAGCGACGCTTGAGTGCCGAGGAGAGTTCATTCACACCCTTGTCCCGATTGTTTGCCGTGGCAATGATGTTGAAGCCGCGCTGGGCATAGATCGATGTGTTCAATTCCGGGATCGGCATCATCTTTTCGGAAAGTACGGTGATCAGCGTGTCCTGCACATCCGAGCCCATGCGCGTCAGTTCCTCGAGCCGGCAGAGCTTGCCGGTCTGCATGGCGCGGTACAGCGGCGTCGGCACCAATGCTTCCTGGCTCGGGCCCTTTGCCAGAAGTTGCGCATAGTTCCAGCCATAGCGGATCTGGTTCTCGTCGGTACCGGCCGTGCACTGCACGATCAGCGTCGAGTCGCCCATGATGGCGGCGGCCAGATGTTCCGACACCCAGGACTTGGCCGTTCCGGGAACGCCGAGCAGCAGCAGTGCGCGGTCGGTGGCGAGCGTTGCCACCGCGGTCTCCATCAGTCGGCGGCGACCGACATATTTTGGCGTTACCGGCGTGCCGTCACCGGCCTTCCCGCCCAGCAGATAAGTCAGCACAGCTTGTGGCGAGAGGCTCCAGCCGGCAGGCTTTTGCCTGTCGTCACCGCGCGCCAGCGCCTGCAATTCAGAGGCATAGGCCTGCTCGACCGGGAGACGGATGGCAGCGTTCATATGAATTCTCCGGATTGATCATGTGTCGGTTCTAGACTGATGTTCGGCCAGCGCCGCGTTGAGACGCAGGACACTGAGTGATGGGGCTGCGGGCGGCATGCCGGCTGCGACGACCTCGTCGATCAATTTTGCTGCCGTGGTCGCCGTGGCAAGGAAGCAGATCGTTTCCAGTATATCGTCGGCGCCTCGGCGCATGGCGTCGTCGGTTCCCGCAACGGCGGAACGCAGCGCCGCAACAGCCGACCCATTCGAAAGATCGTCCCATTCCAGCCAGCCAGCATCAATGCCTTCCGCCAGATTGATCGCGTTGAGGTAATTCGCTTGCTTGAGGATCAGCCGGACGAGGGCTCGTTTTCTGCGACTGTCCAGGCGCGGCGTGAGGTGCAGTACGAACAGCGCTGGCTTGCCGCCATCGGCGACAAGTGCGTCGGCCATATGCGTCACCGCGGCGTCGCTCCCCGAAGCGGCGACCATTCGTGCGATCAGGATGTCGGCATTGTTGTCGGCGCCGAATTGCCAGGCGCCTATGAACTCAGGTTCGGTAGCACTGAACCGCGCGGCCAGGTCGACGAGATTGCAGGTCTCGAACAATTCGGCGCGACGCGTTTCCTGCGCCGGCGATTTCAACTTCGCCGGCGTGTAGATGCTGCGGCGGCGGATGAAGCCGGATTTGCCTTCGCTGATGAAAGCGGCGAGTTCAGCTGCGGGATCACCCGG
Organism: Mesorhizobium sp. WSM4837; assembly: GCF_055811435.1. NCBI lineage: Bacteria > Pseudomonadati > Pseudomonadota > Alphaproteobacteria > Hyphomicrobiales > Phyllobacteriaceae > Mesorhizobium > Mesorhizobium sp. WSM4837. The sequence continues at coordinate 84,949 of NZ_JBVVQE010000019.1, read as the reverse complement.
TCCGCCATCGTCTGAACGGCCGTGCTCTCCCAACCTTGCCAGCAGCCGGCCAGCCAGTTCGCGCACCTTGCCGGACCTGTCGGCGGAGAGGCTTTTAAGGAACGGCGCGTCCTCAGGATTCAGGCCGAAGCGCATGAGTTCGACGAGCGCAAGCCTGACCTCGGCGGGCTCGCCCGACGCCTTGGTCTCGATCAGCAGTCGAGCCGAAGCCGGTTCACTGCGGCGCATGTCTGCCAGCGCGATGCGTCGCGCGGCGGGATAGAACTCATCCCAATTTTCCGACGTCAGTTTCTCTTGCGGGGCATGTCTCTCCCCGTCCACGCTTGCTTGCCAGTCGATCCAGGGGGCGTAGACGTCCGGACTGTTCTGATCCGACGCGACGGGCATCCAGTCCATCGGATGGAGCACAAAGCCGCGGCTGGCGACAAGCGTCACCACGCGCGTCTTGCGTCGCGCGTCGACGGCATGTTTCAGAGCGGCTCTCAACAGCGGCCGCAACCGCTCCGGCAGCATCGGGAGCGCAAGCCTGGGCAGCGGCGGCCGGCGCTTGAGCGTCTTCGGCGCCGCCGGCCGCAGGGCGACGTCGAGCGCTTGTGCTGCGATTGCTAGGAGCCGGCGCTCCTGCTCGTCGGGACTTGCACCGCCGGCGATCGTCTTCCAGGCGGTCGGAGCCAGATCGAAGGTGGCTCCGCCGGTGATCCAGCAATCGCGCATTGTCGCCAGGCCTGTTTGCTCGCCCTCGTTCACGACAGGTCAAGCCTCCCGAATCCGCTTTGAGCCGCCAGAAGGTCAAGCCGGGCGCCATCCCAGAGCGCTGCCGTGGCCGCAAGGTCGAGGCCGAGCAATGTTTGATTGACAGCGCCTGCGATCGGCAAGGCGATCCCTTGCGGATCATCCGCGGCCTGCCACCAGCCTGTGCCGCGGTCATCGACCAGGATCGCACCAGGCGGCAGTATGAGAGGACAATCGGTAATCCAAGGCGCAGCATCCTGATAGGAAGCATGCGTGGCGAGTGGGTCCTTTGCAGCGCCAAAGCTGAAATCAGGCCACGCGCCGGACGTCACTTCACCCATGCGTTCTGCCACCAGTGCGCGCAGCGGCTTGCGTGATGGATAGAAGACCAGCCGGGCATCGAAACGATCGCCCGGCGCAAAAGCGTTGGACCGGCGTCCGGCAGAAGCCGGAAAATAATCAAGCAGCACGGCAAATTGCGGGGTAGCGCACTTCAGATCGAGCAGCCAGGTCGAATGGCTGACGAGACCGTCACGGCGGCTCTCGATCTTCTCGCCCAGAACCTCCCAGAAGCTTTCGACCTGTCTTGCATCCGGATTGGCCAGAACCTGTTCGCGGGTTTCAGAGGTCGATACGAGGCGCTTCAGCTCTGGGTCGTCGGGCGACGCCCGCCATGCCTTGGCCAGCAGCACAAGCTTGCCAAGCTCACGGATCGCCGCATCCGGTTTTTCTTCGCTGCGCAGCGCCATCAGCCGCGAAGGGATCTCGTCGATGCGACCGGCAAGCGCGGTTGCCTTCATGTCGACCAGCCGCGCGGCAATCCGGCGGCAACGGTCGCTGCTGCCGTCGACAAACCCGGAAAGACCAAGCCGCAACTGGTCGGCGATCCATTGATCGAGTTCATCGAGCGCCGCCGACACTGCTTGTCGTGTGTCTTCCGCCCGCTTGCGCTGCGCAGCCTCACGACGCTCCACCGCCGCACCGTCTTCGACGGCGGCGCTGTCGTCCGTCCGTGCAGCCTCATCAATGCTTTTGGCTGCCACACCTTCTATCGGTTGCGCTGGCGGTGGCGTCGTCTTCCTGCGCCGGCCAAGCCAGTCATTCACCCATTCAGGCGAGGATTCAGCGGCTGCAAAACTGGCTGGCGCGGTGGCGGCAATCCACATCAGCGCCAGCGTGTGCTTGCACGGGAATTTTCGCGACGGGCAGGTGCATTTGTAGCCGTGATCGCCGGTGTCGACCACCACCCGATATGGATTGGAGCCGGAGCCCTGGCATTCACCCCAGATGAGCGCCTGGGGCTCATGCTTTTCGAGCCGCGGCCAGTTCGATCGTTTGGTCAGCTTGGAGGCGGCGCTCAGCGACGCCTGATCGGGAGCAAGCGCCTCAATGGTCTTCAAATCGAATTCCAAGCCGCGCCCCTCGTGACTCGAACCAAACACCTGTCGGAAGGATAGATAGCCGTTCGTGAAGAATTATTGTAGCTCTCGCAATGTGAAGATCGATACTTCTCGGCCCCCTGTCCTCCTTGCCCGAATTCGCCTGATCCGCAAGCGAGCTCCACCGCCATTCGGCGGGCAGAGCATTTTCAGCAAATCGGCGGTTGGCGTCGGTCAGCCCAGTTATGCGCTCATTGAACGGGAGCAGGCCTTTGCGGCCATGCAACTGGTTCGCTTGGAGCGAGCCGTTCAGCCCTTCAGGTCGACAGGCATGGGATTTCAGACTGGCACCGCCCTGCACGATGGCTGCTTCAGCAGGCCTTTTTTGCCCTCTCAAGGTGATTTGAACGCTGCGACGCTTGACTCCTGCGACACCTTGTGAAAAATTTTGCATCACCTGATAAAAATATCTTAGGGCGGAAATGGTTGGTTTTGGAAACGGCCTCCTGCGCGACGATGAAACCAGTATGGCGACGCGCGCCGCCTGGCTCCATTATGCTGGCGGGCTGACCCAGTCGGAGGTTGCCAAGCGGCTTGGCCTGACCAGCCTCAAGGCGCATCGCCTTATCACCAAGGCCAATCAGGAAGGGCTGGTCAAAGTCTATATCGACGGCGAAGTGTCGGAATGCGTCGCGCTTGAAGACGATTTGTCCAGCCGCTACGGCCTCGATTATTGCGAGGTCGTTCCCGACTTCGATGGCGAGGACTTGCCGCTCAAGGCGCTCGGCATCGCCGGCGCGCAGTTCCTCAAGCGTGAGATCGAACGCGGCGAGGATACGCTGATCGGCGTCGGCCATGGCCGCACGCTCGCCGCCTGCGTCGAATATCTGCCGCGCATATCGGCCGAAAAGACCCGATTCGTCTCATTGCTCGGCGGCCTGACGCGCAAGTTCTCGGCCAATCCGCACGACGTCATTCACCGCCTGGCCGAACGGACCGGCGCCGAAGCCTATGTGATGCCGGTGCCGATGTTCGCCAACACGGTCGAGGATCGAACCGTGCTGCTTGGGCAGAAGGGCATCAGCGAGGTTTTTGATCTCGGCAAGGCCGCCGACCTGCTCATCGCCGGCATCGGCACTGCCGAGCGCGAGGCGTCGCTGGTCGCTACCGGAATGATCGAGAAGGGCGAAATGGAGGAGATCCGACGCAACGGCGGTGTCGGCGAACTGCTCGGCCATTTCTTCGACGATGCTGGAAAGGCGGTCGAGACGACGCTTTCCAACCGCGCGCTGGCGCTGGCGCGCGAAGACATCAGCAATCGCAGGATTGTCGCCGTTGCCGGCGGCAAGGTGAAGGTTCGTGCCATCAAATCGGTGTTGGAGGGCCGCTATCTCAAGGGCCTGGTCACCGATGAGCGGACGGCGCGAAAACTCGTGGAGCAGACGCCGGTCGGGTAGCCGGCAGCCATTCGATTGAAACTACCCTGTGGAGGAGAAGACAAATGCATGAGAAAGAAAAAGACCTGATCGACGCGTTCCTGCGCGGACAAGTCGATCGTCGTGGGCTGATCAAGGGCCTTGGCGCGATGGGCCTTGCCGCCGGCACCGCCGGAACGCTGCTCAACCTGGGGCAGACCCGTGCGCTGGCGGCGGATTTCGACTGGCAGGCGCACAAGGGCAAGACCATCAAGCTCTTGCTCAACAAGCATCCTTACGCGGATGCGATGATCGCCAACCTTGAAAACTTCAAGAAGTTGACCGGCATGGAAGTCGTCTACGACGTCTTCCCGGAGGATGTCTATTTCGACAAGGTCACCGCTGCGCTGTCGGCCAGCTCGCCTGAATACGATGCCTTCATGACCGGCGCCTACATGACCTGGACCTATGGCCCGGCCGGCTGGATCACCGACCTTAACGAGTGGATCAAGGATCCGACCAAGACCAACGTGAACTATGCCTGGGACGACTTCCTGCCCGGTGTCAGGAAGTCCTGTGCCTGGAACGGTCAGCCCGGCGGCGTGCTCGGTTCCGACGACGCCAAGCAGTGGTGCATTCCGTGGGGCTTCGAACAGAACAACATCACCTACAACAAGGGCATGTTCGACAAGGTCGGGGTCAGCGTTCCCGGCAATATGGACGAGATGGTCGCTACGGCGGCCAAGCTCACCAAGGATGTCGGCGGCGGCGTCTACGGCATCGGCGTGCGCGGCTCGCGCTCCTGGGCGACGATCCATCCCGGCTTCCTGTCGGCCTATGCCAACTTTGACCAGAAGGACCTGAACGTCTCGGCTGACGGCAAATTGTCGGCCGCGATGAACACCGCCGAATCCAAGGCCTTCCACAAGCAGTGGGTCCAGATGATCCAGGAGAGCGGCCCCAAGGACTGGTCGACCTACACCTGGTATCAGGTCGGCACCGACCTTGGCGCCGGCGCCTCGGCGATGATCTTCGACGCCGACATCCTCGGCTACTTCATGAACGGCGGCGACAACAAGATGGCCGGCAAGCTCGCCTTCTCTGCCTTCAAGGCCAATCCCGCCGCCAAGGCTCCGACGCCCAACATCTGGATCTGGTCGCTGTCGATGTCCAATTTCTCGAAGGACAAGGACGCCACTTGGTACTTCATGCAATGGGCATCAGGGCCCGAGCATGCACTGTTCGGTGCGACTGAGATGGACTTCGTCAATCCGGTGCGTCAGTCGGTCTGGAACGACCAGATGTTCCGCGAGAAGCTGAACAAGAGCTATCCGGGTTATGTCGAGATGTTCGACGTTTCGGCGCCCGGCGCCAGCATCAAGTTCACCCCGCAGCCGCTGTTCTTCGATCTGACCACCGAATGGGCGGCGACGCTGCAGAAGATGGTGGCCAAGGAAGTGCCGGTCGACGAAGGCCTCGACATGCTGGCCAGCAGCGTCGACGGCCAGCTCAAGGAAGCCGGGCTCGGCTGAGTCCTGGCGGCCGGCCGGCCCGCTGCTGCGGGCCAGCCGGCCATTCCACTGCGAAGCGGCGCCTGGAGCATCGGACCCAAATTCCGATGTTCAAACAACGGCGGTGCCGCCACTCGCCCAACCGGCCGCCTAGCTCCCTGGGCGGCCGGCAGGGCGAAGCAACAGAGATGACGGGTGAGCCGCGATGACTACGGCGACAATGCAAAGAAACAGGCCTTCCGGCTTCAGGATCAGCAAGAAAGTGCTGCCCTATGTGCTCAGCCTGCCGGCCTTGCTCGTCTGCATCGGCATCCTGATCCCGTTCTTCACGTCGGTCGTCTACTCGTTCCAGCGCTACCGGCTGAGCCAGCCCTGGGCGCGGCAGTTCAACTGGGGCGACAACTACATCTCGTTTTTCACCGACCCGAGATTCTGGAACACGCTGGAGATATCGCTGCTCTATGCCGGCATCACCGTGCTGCTTGAACTGCTTCTCGGTCTCGGCATCGCCATGCTGCTGCAGAAGCGCTCGACGCTGAACAACTTCATCTCGATCATGCTGTTGATGCCGCTGATGACGGCGCCGGCGCTTGCCGCGCTGATGTGGAAGCTGATGACCAATCCCGGCTTTGGCGTGCTGAGCTACCTCGCCAGCCTGATCGGATTGCAGGATTTCCGCTGGGCTTCGTCGCCGTCGACCGCGCTTTTCACGGTGGTGCTTGTCGATATCTGGGTCTACACGCCCTTCATCATGATCCTGCTGCTTGCCGGCCTGCGCAGCCTGCCGACGCAGCCCTTCGAGGCGGCGGCACTTGACGGCGTGCCGCGGAGTTTTGTGTTCTTCCGCATCACCTTGCCGATGCTGACGCCCTACATCCTGACGGCGACGCTGTTTCGCCTGCTGGATTCCATCCAGCAGTTCGACATCATCTATGCCATGACCCAGGGCGGTCCGGGCGACACGCTGACCGTCTTCCAGGTCGAGGCCTATCTCAATTTCTTCCAGTCGACCAATGTCGGCCGCTCGGCGGCGCTGATGATCATCCTGTGGGCGATCACCTATTTCCTCTCCAACATCTTCATCAAGAACTGGCTGCGGCTGCGCGAACGCGCCCGCGGCCTGGCATAGGAGGCCGGGATGGAACACACCTCGCTTCTCGAACGCATCCTGCGTGGCATAGCCCTGACGTTGGTCGTGATCTTCTTCATGTTCCCGATCGTCTGGATCCTCATGATGTCCTTCCAGACCAACGAGACCATCCTGCGGATTCCGCCGCAGCTTGTCTTCAAGCCGACTCTGGCCAACTACACCGCGCTGATCACCGGCAAGCTGACCACGGCGGCCGGCACACTCGACATCGCCTTCATGCGCAACCTGTGGAATTCGGTATTCCTGTCGGTCACCTCGGTCGCCGTCGCGCTGCTGCTCGGCGTCCCCGCCGCTTACGCCTTTGCCCGGCACAAATTCCGCGGCTCGGAGGACATCGCCTTCACGCTGCTGTCGTTCCGGTTCGCGCCGGCGCTGCTGGTGCTGCTGCCGCTCACCCTCTATTTCCAGAAGCTTGGACTGGCCAACACCTATATCGGGCTGATCTGGGTCTATCAGCTGATCTGCCTGCCGCTGATCCTGTGGATCGTGCGCGGCTATTTCGAGGACATCCCGGCCGATATCGAATACGCCTATCGCATTGCCGGCCATTCCTGGTTCGCCACCTTCCGCAAGATCGCGCTGCCGCTCGCCGGCCCCGGCATCGCGGCTGCCGGCCTGCTCGCCTTCATCTTCGCCTGGAACAATTTCATCTTCGCGCTCGTGCTCGCTTCGGCCGACAAGCAGCCGGTGACGGTCGGCGCGCTCGCCTTCATCACCTCCTCCGGCATCCAGTACGGCCAGATCTCGGCAGCGATCGTGCTGTCGATCACCCCGACGCTGGCGCTCGCCCTTTACGCGCAGCGCTATCTCGTCGAAGGCCTGTCGCTCGGTGCGGTGAAAGGATAGCTCCCGATGGCCAGCCTCGAATTGCGAAATGTCGTCAAGCGCTACAAGAGCCAGACTGTGCTCGACAATCTGTCGTTGAGCGTCGCCGACGGCGAAACCCTGGTCCTGTTCGGACCGTCCGGCGCCGGCAAGACGGTGCTGCTGCGGCTCGTCGCCGGCGTCATCGACCCTGATGAGGGAAAAATCTTCATCGGCGGCGAGGACATGACCGATCTTGACGCCGAGTTCCGCGGCGTCGGCATGGCATTCCAGAATTTCGCGCTGTTTCCGCACATGACCGCCTTCGACAACATCGCCACGCCGCTTCAGGCCAAGCGATCGTCGCAAAGCGCGATGAAGGCGGGTGTCGAGAGCGTCGCCAAGCTGCTGAAGATCGGCCACGTGCTCAGCCACAAGCCACGGGCGCTGTCCAACGGCCAGAAGCAGCGCACCGCGCTCGCCCGCGCTCTGGTCGGCTCGCCGCCGGTGCTGCTGCTCGACGATCCGCTGCGCAACGTCGATGCCAAACTGCGCTTCGAGATGCGGCTCGAACTGCCGAGGCTGCTGGCAGATCGCGGTGCGACCGTCGTCTACGTCACCCAGGACTACAAGGAGGCCATGGCGCTCGGCGATCGCATCGCGGTGATGTCGCAAGGCGTCATCAAGCAGCTCGGCACGCCCGAGCAGATCTATCGCGAGCCGGCCAACATCGAGATCGCGCGGCTGTTCGGCGATCCGACAATCAACCTGCTCGACGTCAAGCCGTCGCGCGATGCCAAGGGCATCTATGTCGGTCTGTCGAATGTCCAAGTCCATTTGACCGGCGCCTATGACGCCACGGTCGGCCGCGATTGCGTGATCGGCTTGCGGCCCGAAGCGCTGCGCTTCGTCGACGAAGGAACACCCGCGGCCATTCCGGTGACCGTCGAGGCGGAGACGCCGCTCAACGAAAAGGTCGTCACGCTGGTGCGCACCGCGCGCGGTCGCGAAATCCTGGTCTCCCGGCCGGCCGGAACAGCGGGTCAAACCGAGGGCAGGGCCCATATCGCCGTCGACGGCAAAAGCGCCCTGCTGTTCGATCGTGCCAGTGGCGACCGTATCGGCTCGAAAAACGTCGTCAATTTGCGCAGCGGAGAAGCGGCATGAGCCAGAGCGCACTCACCATTTCCGGCGTCGACAAATTCTACGGCCCGATCGACCGAGGTGTGCACGCCGTTCAGAATCTGACGATGGAAATCGACAAGGGCGAGATCGTCGCACTGCTCGGCTCGTCCGGCTGCGGCAAAACTTCGACATTGCGCATGATCGCCGGCTTCGAAGAGGTCTCGCGCGGCAGCATTTCGGTTGCCGGCCGCAAGGTGCACACGCTGCCGCCGGTCAAGCGCAATGTGGCGATGGCGTTCGAGGGCTATTCGCTGTATCCGCCGCTGACCGTGCGCGAGAACATGGCGTTCGCGCTGAAGGCGGCCAGGCTGCCGAAAAGTCAGGTCGACGCGAAAGTTGCCAGCATCGCCAAGCTGCTCGAGATCGAGGACATTCTTGAGCGCTATCCGAGTTCCATCTCCGGCGGCCAGCAGCAGCGCGCCAGCCTCGGCCGGGCGCTGATCCGCGAGGCCGACCTGCATCTGCTGGACGAACCGATGGGCCAGCTCGAGCCGCAGCTTCGCGCGGTGCTGCGCGGCCGCATCAAGCACTTCATCAAGGAGCGCGGCTTGACCGCGATCTTGGTCACCCACGACCAGACCGAGGCCAACGCGTTGGCCGACCGGATCGCGGTGATGGAAGGCGGCGTGCTGCAGCAGTTCGATACGCCCGATATGCTCAAGCAGCGGCCGGCCAACCTGTTCACCGGCACGTTCGTCGGCGAGCCCCCGATGAATGTCTTCGAGGCCTATGTCGGCACGGCCGCCGACAAGATCAATCTGCGGCTGCCCGACGGGCTTTCACTCGACTATGACAAGGACGCGTTCAGCGGCTCGGTTCGCGACGAATTGCTCAAACGGCAGCGGGTCGTCATCGGTGTCAGGCCCTATGCGGTTCGCCGCTCGAAGGACGGCGTGCCGGCGACGGTTTCGGCCAACCAATGGCTCGGCGACCAGACCCATATCGCCGCGGATTTCGCCGGCAGCTCGCTGGTCCTGGTCGAACACGACCGGACCCGGCTGGAGCTTGGCGCGCCGATCAACATCAGCATCGATCCGAAAAATCTGCACGTCTTCGATCAGTCCAGCGGCATGGCCATTTCGCACGGCATGGAGCTTGCCTGATGCGGGATGTGCTGATCGGCATCGACGCCGGCACGTCTGTCATCAAATCCGTCGCCTTCGACACGGCGGGCCGGCAGCTCGCGGCCGCGGCAGTGCCGAACCGGTACGAGACCTTGCCGGGCGGCGGCGCCGAGCAGGATCTGGCACGCACCTGGACCGATACCGCGACCACATTGCGCCAGCTTGCCGACAAGGTGCCGGACCTCGCCAGCCGCATCATTGCGATCGCCGTGACCGGGCAGGGCGACGGCACCTGGCTGATCGACAAGGACGGTGAGCCGGTCGCCAAGGGCTGGCTGTGGCTCGACGCGCGCGCTGCCGCCATCGTCGAGGAGATCCGCGCGCGCCCCGATGACCGGCTTCGTTTCGAAAAGACCGGCAGCGGGCTCGCCGCCTGCCAGCAGGGGCCGCAGCTTGCCTTCATGAAGCGCAACGCGCCTGACAGGCTTGCCGGCGCCGCGACAGCGTTCCATTGCAAGGACTGGCTCTATTTCAACCTGACCGGCGAACGCGCCACCGATCCTTCCGAGGGCACCTTCACCTTTGGCGACTTTCGCACCCGCGGCTATTGCGACGAGGTGCTTGAGGTGCTCGGCGTCGCCGACCTCAGGCATCTGCTGCCGCCGATCGTCGACGGCACCAGGCATAGCGCCGGCCTGTCGGCGGCGGCTGCCAAAGCGACCGGGCTGCTTTCCGGTACGCCGGCGGTACTGGCCTATGTCGACGTGGCCTGCACCGCGCTCGGCGCCGGCCTGCTCGACCGCGAGCGCAAGCCTGGCTGCTCGATCATCGGCTCCACCGGCATGCATATGCGGCTTGCTCAGACGCCGGACGAGGTGCTGCTCAACGAGGCCAGGACCGGCTACACGATGACGATGCCGGCGCCCGGCGTCTTTGCGCAGATGCAGTCGAACATGGCAGCGACGCTCAACATCGATTGGATCCTTAGCCTCGCCTCCGGCATACTCGCCTCGCAAGGCATCACCCGCAGCAATGGCGAGATGATCGCGCTGGTCGACGAATGGATATCGTCATCGGAGCCGGCCTCGCTGCTCTATCAGCCCTATGTGTCGGAGGCCGGCGAGCGCGGGCCGTTCGTCGATGCCAATGCCAGGGCCGGTTTCGTCGGCATTTCGTCGCGGCACGGTTATGCCGATATGGTTCGCGCTGTTTTTGAGGGGCTGGCATTCGCGTCGCGCGATTGCTACGCCGCCATGGGGCCGCTGCCGAGCGAAATCCGGCTGACCGGCGGCGCCGCCAGAAGCCCGGCTCTGCGCAAGATCCTCGGCGCTGTCGTCGGCGCCGACATTCGCGCCAGCCAACGCGAGGAAGCCGGTGCGGCGGGCGCCGCGATGATCGCTGCGGTCTGCGTCGGCCAATACAATTCGATGGACGAATGCGTCGGCGAATGGGTCACGCCGCTGCTGGGCGCGGCGGAACCGAGCGACCGAAAACTTGCCGCGATCTATGAGCGGGCGGTTCCGTCCTACACATTGGCGCATGAGGCGCTGCGGCCGGTCTGGCGGTCGATGGCCGCATCCAGGGCAAACTGAGAAGTCGAGCATGCGTAAGAAGATTGCAATCATTGGCGACCGCTTCATGCTTCCCGAGGTCTTTCGCGAGAAAATCGAGAAGGCCTGCGGCGACAATCTCGACATCCGCACCCTTGAGGCGGCCTGGCCCGACGAGCCGATGGAATTCGGCAATGCGGCGCTCGGCCTCGACAAGGTGAAGGAGTATTTTGGCGATCCGGACGAGGTGGTCGATTTCATTGGCGACGCCGAGATCTTCGTCACCCAGCTTGCGCCGCTGTCCGAGACCATGATGCAGCGTCTGCCTGCGCTGAAGCTGGTTGCGGTCTCGCGCGGCGGCCCGATCAACATCGACATGGTTGCCGCCAGGGCCCACGGCATCACCGTCGTCAATGTGCCCGGCCGCAATGCAAGTGCTGTGGCCGAGTTCACCATCGGCGCGATCCTTGCCGAGACGCGGCTGATCCGGGTCGGGCACGAGGCCTTGCGCAAAGGGGAATGGCGCGGCGATCTCTACCGGGCCGACCGTACCGGCCGCGAGCTCAACGAAATGACCGTCGGCGTCATCGGCTACGGCAATATCGGCACCAAGGTTGTCCGCCTGCTGCGCGCCTTCGGCTGCCGCATCCTGGTCACCGATCCCTATGTGCAATTGAGCGCCGAAGACCGCAATGCCGGCGCCGAACTGGTCGCACTCGACGATCTCCTGTCCCGCTCCGACGTGGTGACGCTTCATCCCCGGGTGACCGAAGAGACACGCAGCCTGATCAACAAGGACACCATCGCCCGGATGAAGCCGGGGGTGATTTTCGTCAACACCGCGCGCGGGCCGCTGGTCGACTACGACGCGCTCTACGATGCGCTGGTCTCTGGCCATATCGGCAGCGCCATGCTGGAGACGTTTGCGGTCGAGCCGGTGCCTGCCGACTGGCCGCTGCTGCAGCTTCCGAATGTCACCTTGACGCCGCATATCGCCGGCGCGTCCGTGCGCACGGTGACCTATGCGGCCGAGCAAGCGGCCGAAGAGGTGCGCCGCTTCATCGTCGGGCTCCCGCCGGTCAACCCGTGCTGAAGGTCGCGGCAGCCATGAAACGCAATCCAGGCATAGAGGATCCGGCGAGATGAGTGGCGCCACTGAAATCGTCGATCTGTTCGTCATCGGCGGTGGCGTCAATGGCGCCGGCATCGCGCGCGACGCAGTCGGCCGCGGGCTTTCCGTCATCCTGTGCGAAAAAGACGATCTTGCCGAAGGCACCAGTTCGCGATCGGGAAAGCTCGTCCATGGCGGCCTGCGCTATCTCGAATACTACGAATTCCGGCTGGTGCGCGAGGCGCTGATCGAACGCGAAGTGCTGCTTGAATCGGCGCCGCATATCATCTGGCCGATGCGCTTCGTGCTGCCGCACAGCCCGGACGACCGGCCGGCCTGGCTGGTCCGGCTCGGCCTGTTCCTCTACGATCATCTTGGCGGCCGCAAGCGGCTGCCGGGCACCCGCACGCTCAACCTGCGCACCGCGCCCGAAGGCGCGCCGATCAAGGATGCGTTCAAGCGCGGTTTCGAATATTCCGATTGCTGGGTCGACGACGCCCGTCTCGTCGTCATCAATGCGCTCGACGCTGCGGAACGGGGAGCCAGGATCTTTACCCGGACCGCCTGCACCGCCGCCCGCCGTGAAAACGGCCTGTGGTCGGTCGAGATGCGCGACAGCCGAACCGGCGTCAGGACCATGGTTCGGGCGCGTGCGCTGATCAACGCCGCCGGTCCCTGGGTCAACGACATCATCAACCGCGTGGCTGGCCAGAACTCCAAGCGGAATGTCCGGCTGGTCAAGGGCAGCCACATCGTCGTGCCGAAATTCTGGGAAGGGCGGCAGGCCTATCTGGTCCAGAACAGCGACAAGCGCGTGATCTTCATCAATCCCTACCAGAACGATCTGGCCCTGATCGGCACCACCGATATTCCCTACGAGGGGCGGCCGGAAGACGTGGCGGCGGATGCCAGCGAGGTCGACTACCTGATCAAGGTGGTCAACCGCTACTTCAAGCGCGAACTTGCCCGCGACGATGTCATCTACTCGTTCTCGGGCGTCAGGCCGCTCTATGACGACAACGCCGACAATCCGAGCGCGGTGACGCGCGACTATATTTTCGAACTCGACGCGTCATCCGGGCAGGCGCCGCTGCTCTCCGTCTTCGGCGGTAAGATCACCACCTTCCGCAAGCTGGCCGAGCATGCGCTGGACCGGATCGCGCCGTTCTTTCCGAAAATGGGCAAGCCGTGGACGTCGAAAGGACATCTGCCGGGCGGCGATATCGCCAACGCCGACTTCGAGCAGTTTCTCGGCGACCTCGGCCGCGAATATCCCTGGATGCCGGCATCGCTGGTCAAGCAGTATGGCCGGCTCTACGGCACCAGGACGCGCGTTCTGGTCGGTGCGTCCAGGTCGCTCACCGAACTGGGCCGGTGCTTCGGCAAGGATTTTTTCGAACGCGAAGCCAGTTATTTGTTCGAGCATGAATGGGCGCTGACCGCTGCCGATATTCTCGAACGGCGCACCAAGCACGGCCTGCATCTGTCCGCCGCGGAAAGAGCCGCCTTCGAGGACTGGTGCGTTGGCCGACTGGTGAGGGCGGGCTGATGACTTTTACGCTTTCCCTCAACACCAATCCGCTGGTCAACCGTTTTGCCGAACCGGACGATCTGATCGACGCGATCGCCTACGACATCGGCATCCGCGACGTGCAGCTCACGCATGAATTCGTCAATCCCGGCTGGCCGGCGGCGACGATCTCGAAATTCGTCCGCCTGTTCCGCACGGCGCTCGACCGCACCGGCGTGCGCGTGACGTCCGGGATGACCGGCCCTTACGGGCGGCTCAACCATTTCGGCCATCCCGACGCCGACGTGCGCCGCTACTACGTCGATTGGTTCAAGACCTTTGCCGACATTTCGGCCGAGCTCGGCGCCAGCGGCATGGGCACGCAGTTCGCGATCTTCACGCACCGGGATTTTGACGATCCCGAGCGTCGCGCGCGGCTTTTCGAGATCGCGCTGGAATGCTGGCGCGACGTCGCCGAGCATGCCAGGGCGGCGGGTTTGACCTACCTTTTCTGGGAGCCGATGTCGGTCGGCCGCGAATTCGGCCATACGATCGAGTGCTGCCGGGCCCTGCACAACGAGATCAAAGCGGCCAGCATGGCCATTCCGTTGAAGATGATGGTCGATATCGACCATGGCGACGTCACCTCGAGCAACCCGGCCGACATCGATCCCTATGCCTGGGCCGAAGCCTTTCCCACGGTATCGCCGATCATCCACATCAAACAGTCGTCGATGAACAAGGGCGGCCATTGGCCGTTCATCGCCGCCTACAACAAGGACGGCCGCATCACGCCGGAAAAGCTTCTGGAGACGGTTCGGCGCGGCGGCGGCGTCGACAACGAGATCTGCCTCGAACTGTCGTTTCGCGAACGCGAGCCGGTCGACCACCAGGTCGTCGCCATGATCCGCGAGTCGGTCGACTACTGGGCGCCGTTTATCGAGACCGGCAGGGCGGCGATTTTGCCGCGAACAGGATAGATGAACAGGAGCCGATGCGGCTCCTGTTCCGAACCAGAATACGTCAGCCGAATTTCGGGTCGAGACTGCCCGACTTGTAGCGCTTGGCCATTTCCGAGACCGGCAGCGGCTTGATCTTGGGGGCGTTGCCGGCGGTGCCGAACTGCTCGAAGCGCTCTTTGCACAGCCTCCTCATGGCGGCCATTGCCGGCGTCAGATATTTGCGCGGGTCGAACTCGCTCGGGTTCTCGGTCAGCACCTTGCGGATCGCGCCGGTCAGCGCCATGCGGTTGTCGGTGTCGATGTTGATCTTGCGCACGCCGTGCTTGATGCCGCGCTGGATCTCCTCGACCGGCACGCCCCATGTCGGCTTCATCTGGCCGCCATACTTGTTGATGATCTCCTGCAGCTCTTCCGGCACCGAGGATGAGCCGTGCATGACCAGGTGCATGTTCGGCAGGCGGCGGTGGATCTCCTCGATCACGTTCATGGCGAGCACCGCGCCGTCCGGCTTGCGCGAGAACTTGTAGGCGCCGTGGCTGGTGCCCATTGCGACGGCCAGCGCATCGACATGCGTGTCCTTGACGAACTGCACCGCCTGCTCCGGATCGGTCAGCAGTTGGTCGTGGCTGACGGTGCCCTCGACGCCGTGGCCGTCTTCCTGTTCGCCGCCCCCCATCTCCAGGGATCCGAGAACGCCGATCTCGCCTTCCACCGACACGCCGCCCCAATGCGCCATGTCGACGACGCGCCGCGTGATGCCGGAATTATAGTCGTAATCGGCCGGCGACTTGCCGTCCTCCTTCAGCGATCCGTCCATCATCACCGAGGTGAAGCCGTGCTGGATCGCGGTCACGCAGGTGGCTTCGTTGTTGCCATGGTCGAGATGCATGCAGACCGGGATATCGGGATGGATCTCGACCAGCGCGTCGATCAGCTTGGCCAGCACGACGTCGTTGGCATAGGCGCGGGCGCCGCGGCTCGCCTGCAGGATGACAGGCGATTTGGTCTCCTCGGCCGCCTCCATGATGGCAAGGCCCTGTTCCATATTGTTCATGTTGAAGGCAGGCACGCCATAGCCGTGTTCGGCGGCATGGTCGAGCAATTGTCTCAATGTGATGCGAGCCACCCAATGGTCTCCCGTATTTGGTTTCAAGCTATGGTTTGCGAGCTGTCCGTTCGTCGTTCAGCCCATTGATGCTTCTGGCCGGATTTCCGGAGAACCGCAACCTTTGGCCATGCCGCCGAGAGCAATTCTTGTTACAAGGCAGCGATCAGAAGCAAGGAATATCCCAAGGAAACATAACACCATCACAAAAGATTTGGCATGCATGCGATTTTATCTGTTATAATGGTTCTAACGCGCCGTTCTGCCACGGCGGACGCGGCGATGCGAATTAAAGGAAACAGGCTGGACGATGAAGAGCGACGGCCGGCGGCAAGGCATCATGGATTTTCTGATGGACACCGGCACGGCCAGTGTCGATGACCTTGCCTCGCGCTTCGGCGTGTCGAAGATGACCGTCCATCGCGACCTCGACGAGCTCGAGGAAAGCGGCTTCCTGCGCAAGATACGCGGCGGCGCCTCGATTCAGCCGAGCGGCCTGTTCGAAAGTGATTTCCGCTACCGTCAGAATCAGGCCGCAGAGGAGAAGCAGCGCCTGGCGGTTGCCGCCGTGGCTGTCATCGAACCGGGCCAGACGGTGATCATCGACGACGGCTCGACGGCGGGCGGCATTGCGCGCCACCTTGCGGATCTGCGCCCGCTGACCGTGATCTCCAACAATCTGGCCGTGATACAGGATCTGGCCGGCGTTGCCGGTATCACCCTGATCGCGCTCGGCGGCCAGTACAGCAAGAAATTCCACGGTTTCTTCGGCCTGCTTGCCGAGGACACGCTGAGATCGTTGCGCGCCGATGTCGCCTTCCTGTCGTCGTCCGCCATCCACGGCGTTTCCGCCTTCCACCAGGACCAGGAAGTGGTCCATACCAAGCGGTTGATGATGGCCGCGGCCGCCCGCAAATATCTGCTGGTCGATCACGGCAAGTTCGGCCGCACCGCCCTGCATTTCCTGACCGATCTCAAGGCGTTCGACGCCGTCTTCACCGGTCGAGAACTGGGACCGCAGATGCGCGAGGCGCTGGATGGCGCCGGCGTTTCGCTGACACTGGTCGAGAAGGACTAGACCATGATCCCGAAAAGTGGGAACCGGTTTTCGGAAAAGATCATGGTCAAAGAAGATAGAGCCCCATCCCGCCTCGCGGGATGGAACAGGCTCTAGAAGGAGGACGCGTGGCTTACTGGGTCGGCACAAGCTGGAAAATGAACAAGACGCTTGCAGAAGCGACTGACTTTGCCAGGGCGCTGGCGGGGTTCGTCCCCGGTTTCGACGACCGTATCCAGCCCTTCGTCATCCCGCCCTTCACGGCGGTCCGCGAGGTCAAGAAAGCGCTGGCATCGACGCGGATCAAGGTCGGTGCCCAGAACATGCACTGGGCCCACGCCGGCGCCTGGACCGGCGAGATCTCGCCGGTGATGCTGACGGACTGCGGGCTCGATCTCGTCGAGCTCGGCCATAGCGAACGGCGCGAGCATTTCGGCGAGACCGACAATACGGTTGGTCTCAAGACCGCAGCGGCGGTGAAGCACGGGTTGGTGCCGCTCATTTGCGTCGGCGAGACATTGGCGCAACGCAACAGCGGCCAGGCCGATGCGGTGCTGGCCTTGCAGGTGCACGGCGCGCTGCAATACCTCGAAGGCCAGGCCAAGGCGGCGACGATCCTGTTTGCTTACGAACCGGTCTGGGCGATCGGCGACAAGGGCATTCCGGCAAGTGCCGACTACGCCGACAGGCAGCAGGCGCTGATCAAGAAGATCGCCGGCGATCTTCTGCCGGCCATGCCGGCGGTGCTTTATGGCGGCAGCGTCAATCCGCAAAATGCCGCCGAGCTGATCGGCCAGCCTCATATCGACGGGCTGTTCATCGGCCGCTCCGCCTGGCAGGCGGAAGGCTATATCGACATCCTCGAACGCGCCTCGGCGGCGATCTAGAGCATGATCCCGAAAAGTGGAATCCGGTTTTTCGGAAAAGATCATGCTCAAACAAAAAGATAGCATGATCCCGAAAAGTGGAATCCGGTTTTCGGAAAAGATCATGCCCAACAAAAGTTAGAGCCCCATCCCGATGCCATCGGGATGGAACAGGCTCCAGAGCAATCGAACAGGAAAGGACAGAAAAAATGAAAATAGCCATTGGGGCCGACAGCGCCGGCAAGCCGCTGCTCGACGTCATTGCCGCTCACCTGGCCACCAAGCCCGGCCTCTCCGTCAGCGACGTCAGTCAGGCCGGCTACTATGCCGACCTGTCGCAGAAGCTCGCCCAGACCATCCTCGACGGCGAAAACGATCGCGGCATCTTGTTTTGCGGCACCGGCATCGGCGTTTCCATCTCGGCCAACAAGGTGCCCGGCATTCGCGCCGCACTCACCCATGACACCTATTCGGCGGAGCGCGCGGCGAAATCCAACAATGCCCAGATCATCACCATGGGCGCCCGCGTCATCGGCCCGGAACTGGCCAAGTCGATCGTCGATGCCTGGCTCGCATCGGAGTTCGACGAAAACGGGCCATCGGCCGGCAATGTCCAGGCGATCGACAGGCTCGACGCGGCGAAGCTGGGCTAATGCATGTCGCCCAAAAGCATGCCCTCGGGCGTGAACCGAGGGTGCGCAGCGGTTTTGAGATAACGACATGTATAAAACAGGAGCTTAAGCGCGTCGCATTGATGCGATGCGCTTAAGCCAGGCTTTTTCGCATCGCGCCGATAACGGTGACCGCCGACGCCGCGCCGGGGTCGACGTGTCCGAGCGACCGCTCGCCGAGCCGCGACGAGCGGCCCTTCGCGGCGATCATATCCTTGGTCGCCTCGGCGCCCCGTTCGGCTGCTTCGAGGGCGGCTGCCAGGCTTTCGGACAGGGTCTTGCCGGCGGCATGGGCAGCGGCCGCGGCTTGCGCCGCCGGCAGCCAGGCGTCGACCATCGTCTTCTCGCCGATCTCCGCCTTGCCGCGATCCTGGATGCCTTGCGCCATCGCCTGGAACAGGGCGACGACATCGGCGCCCGCCAAGGTCGCCTTGCCCTTGACGGCAGCCGCACCACGCATGAAGGCCGTCGCGTAGAGCGGCCCCGACGAGGCGCCGACGGCGTTGAGGAACGACTTCGCCGCAGTGTTGAGGAGAACAGTCGGCTCGGTTGCCGTGAGCTCCAGCGGCGCCAGCGCATCGCGCACCGCCCCAAAGCCGAGCGCCATGGCGATGCCATGATCGGCGTCGCCGATGACCCCGTCGAGCTGACAGAGCCTGTCCTTGTCGGCTTCGATCGCCACCGCGATCGCATCGAACATTCTTTTCAGATCGGCTGCATCGATGGATGTCATGGATGCACCCTTTCAGCCGGCGCGGAACATGGCGCAGTCGCAAGGATGGTCGAGCATCGTCTGCAATTCGGCGTCGAGATGCATCAGCGTCACCGAGGCGCCGGCCATTTCGAGTGAGGTGCAATAATTGCCGACCCAGGTCGCGTGAACTGACACGCCGATGTCATCGAGCCGCTGCTTGACGCGCCGGTTCATGATGTAGAGCTCCATCAGCGGCGTCGAGCCGAGCGAATTGATGAGCACGGCGACCTTGTCGCCGCGTGCCGGCGCCATCTCGTCGACGATCTTGTCCAGCATCTCGTCGGTGATCTCGTCGGCGGTTTTCAATTTTCCGCGGGCGATGCCCGGCTCGCCATGGATGCCCATGCCGATCTCCATCTCATCCGGTCCGATCTCAAAATTCGGCCGGCGGGTCTGCGGCAGCGAACAGGGCGACAGCGCCACGCCCATGGTGAAGGTGTGATCATTGGCCTTCCTGGCGATACGCTCGCATTCGTCGAATGACAGCATCCGCTCGCAGGCGGCACCAGCGGCCTTGAAGATGAAGAAATTGCCGGCGACACCACGGCGCTTTTGCCTCTGGTCGCGCGGCGCCGATGCCACGTCGTCGGTGGTCAACACGGTGCGCACTTCGATGTCATCCATCGCCGCCATCTCTGCGGCCATGTCGAAGTTCATCACGTCGCCGGCATAGTTGCCATACATGAACAGCACGCCGGCGCCGCCGCTGGCCGCCTTGGCGCATTCAAGGATCGGGTCCGGCGGCGGCGAGGCAAAGACATTGCCGATCGCCGCCGCGTCGGCCAGCCCCTTGCCGACGAAACCGAGGAAGGTCGGCTCGTGGCCGGAGCCGCCGCCGATGACGAGGCCGACCTTGCCCTGGCGAGGTCCATCGCGGGCGATGATCGAGCGTGGGCTGCCCTCCATGCTTTTGAGATGGCGGGGATGCGCGGCCAGAATGCCTTCCAGCATCTCGTCGACAGTGCGGTTGCCGTCGTTGATGATCTTCTTGGTCTGCACCGGCAGCCTCCCGATTTCGGTAATTTCGCAGATAGTACAGCGTGTTACCGGAATTTCCACCCGGGGAGGGAGATTTCACGCGGCAATATGTTCCGGCGCGGCCAGTATCTGCACGCAGGGATTGGCAGCCGCTTTGTCCTTGAGCTTGAAATGCCCGAAGAAGACTTGCCGCGTCAAATGGCGATCACCGGCAAGGCAGGCAGCAGCTTGTCCAGGGTGATGGGAAAGTCACGCACCCGCACGCCGGTCGCGTTGTAGATGGCGTTGGCAACAGCTGCCCCCGCACCGCAGACGCCGAGTTCGCCGATCCCCTTCGCGCCGAATGGATTGGCCTTGTCATCATGTTCCTCGAGGAAGACGACCTCCATCTCCGGGACGTCGCCGTTGATCGGGACGTGATACTCGGCAAGATCGTGATTGACGAAGTGGCCGTAGCGCCGGTCGAGCACCGTCTGTTCCATCAGCGCCGCACCGATTCCCCAGGTCATGCCGCCGATGATTTGCGAGCGCGCGGTCTTGGGGTTGAGGATACGGCCGGCGCCCATCACCGCCAGCATCCGGCGCATGCGGATCTCACCGGTGTCGCAATCGACGGCGACCTCGGCGAAATGCGCGCCATAGGAATGCTGCGAGTAAGCCTTGTATGACGGGGTGGCAGCGCCGGCGGCCACGGAACCCTCGGCCTCGAACCCGTCGGGAGCGATCCGTCGGACGAGGTCGGCCAGGCTTGCCGAACGCTGGCCGAGCCTGACCTCGCCGTCGGCAAAGCTCGCTTCGGTGGCGCCAGCGCCGCGCAACGGCGAGGCTTCGCTCGACCGCGCCGCCTGCAATATCCGTTCCCTAAGGGCGTTGCAGGCGTCGTGCAGCGCCGACCCTGCACTTGCCGCGCCCCAGGACCCGCCGGAGCCGGCAGTACGCGGGAAGCGGCTGTCGCCAAGCTCCACTTTGACGGACGAGATCGGCACGCCGAGGCTGTCCGCGGCGATCTGGGTCAGGATCGTATAGGTGCCGGTCCCGATATCGGTCATGTCGAGCCGCGCCGTCACCCGACCGTCGCCGTCGATCGCAACCCGCGCCGTCGCCGCGCCGATGTAGTTCGGACGGATCGCCGCCGCCATGCCGTAGCCGATGAGCTTGCGGCCCTCTCGGGCGCGGCCCGGCGTCGGGTTTCTTCGCTGCCAACCGAAACGGCGGGCGCCTTCCTCCATGCAGGCGACGAGGTTGCGGGTGGAGAACGGCACGCGGCGCTCGGGATCCTGGGCCGGTTCATTGCGGATTCTGAGTTCGATCGGGTCCAGTCCTAGCTGCTCGGCGAGTTCATCCATGGCGCATTCGAAGGCCAGCATGCCGGGGGCTTCGCCGGGCGAGCGCATCCATTCGCCGCGGTTGATATCCAGCGGGACCAGGCGATGGCGGGTGACACGGTTCGGCGCCGCATAGAGCGAGCGGGCAAAAACTGCCGTTTGCTCGCAGTACTCCTCGAAGCCGGACGTTGCCGACCAGACGTCGTGCGCGATCCCGGTGAGCCGCCCGTCGGTGCCCGTGCTGAGACGTACCTGTTGGATCATCTCTGCGCGATGACCGGCATTGGCGAACATCTGTTGTCGCGTCAGCGCGATCTTGACGGGACGCTGCAGGACCTTTGCAGCAAGCGCGGCCAGGATCGTATCGGCATGGGCAATCAGCTTGGAGCCGAAGCCGCCGCCGATGAACGGGCTGATGATGCGCACACGCTCGGGCGGGATGCGAAGCGTGCTGGCGACCCCTGCCCGGAAATTCGCCAAGGTCTGCGCCGATGTATGGATCGTCAGCTCGTTGCCTGACCAGGCGGCGAGCGTCGCATGGGGCTCCATCGGATTGTGATGTTCGAAGGGCGTCCGGTAAGTGGCATCGACCTTGACCGGAGCCGCGGCAAAGGCGCTCTCGAAGTCGCCGATCACGCTGTCGGTCTCGAAGCCGGCATTGGTCCGCTTTGGTGCGTAGGCGTCGGCCACATGTCCCGACAGATTGTAGAGGCCCGCCTCCTCGTCGTAGCGCACTTTGATGAGGCCGGCGGCAGCACGTGCCGCCTCGAACGTCTCCGCAACGACCAGCGCGACGGGCTCGTCGTAATAGCGCACCCGCTCGCTGTTGAGCGCGGGCCGGGCGCGCGTGAAGACCTCCGGCACCGTCGGCGTGACCGCCGGGCCGAAATCCGGCTGGGCCGGCGCATTCCGGTGCGTCATGACGAGCAGCACTGCCGGCGCCCGTTCGGCTTCGGCCGTGTCGATCTCGGCAATGCGCCCCTTGGCGACGGCAGCGCCGAGAATATAGCCAAAGGATGTACCCTCCAGCGTATTCTCGTAGGCGTAGGTGGCATCGCCTCTCACCTTGAGCGGACCATCGATGCGATCGAATGGACGCCCGATGATGCCGCTGCGTGTTTCGCGAGGACGGTTTGAGATCTTCGTCTCTGTCATCATGTCACCTCATGCACTCTCGGCGGCAGCAGCGAGCGTGTGGCGCATCGTCCGTTTCGCCAGCGGGATCTTGAAATCATTGCCGCCATATCCGACGGCTCCGGCGAGCGTGGCTTCGGCCGCGTCGGTAAAGGCGCCGTCGGACGCCGCCGCTCCAGCGAGCATGCGCTCTGCCTCCGTCGCGCGCCAGGGTTTGGCGGCCACGCCGCCCATGGCGATCCGAGCGCTTTGGATACGATCGCCGCTTTTCTCGACGACTGCCGCCACCGATACCAGCGCGAAGGCGTAGGAGGCACGGTCGCGCACCTTGCGGTAAACCTGCCGGCCGGGCGGTGGCGGCGGCAGGGTGACCGCGGCGATCATCTCGCCGTGGTCGAGCACGGTCTCCACATGCGGCGTCGCCTCGGGCAATCGATGGAGATCGCCGATCGGGATCGTGCGGGTCCCGCCGCCGGGCGATATGGTCTCGATCCTGGCGTCGAGCCCCGCCATGGCGACCGCCATGTCGGAGGGATGGACCGCGATGCAGGCCTGGCTGGCGCCGAGCACGGCGTGCATGCGATTGAAGCCCTGCAGCGCCGCGCAGCCCGAACCCGGCTCGCGCTTGTTGCAAGGCATGCTGCGGTCGTAGAAATAGGGGCAGCGCGTGCGCTGCAGGAGATTGCCGCTGGTCGAGGCCTTGTTGCGTATCTGGCCGGATGCTCCCGCCAGCAGCGCTTGCGTGAGCATCGGATAGCGCGATCTCACCCGCGGATCGGCGGCAAGATCGCTGTTGCGGACCTGGGCGCCGACCCGAAGCCCGCCCGCCGCCGTCTCCTCGATCCGATCGAGCGGCAGCCGGCTGATGTCGACGAGATGGGCTGGGCGCTCGATCTCGAGCTTCATCAGGTCGAGCAGGTTGGTGCCGCCGCTGATGAACTTGGCGTCCGGCCGCGCCGCGACCGCGGCGGCTGCCTGCTCGGCACTTGCCGCACGTTCATAAGTGAAGGACTGCATTGCTCACGCCCCCTCTGCCGCGTCGCGGATTGCTGCGACGATGTTCGAATAAGCGGCACAACGGCAGATGTTGCCGCTCATCCGCTCGCGGATCTCGGCATCGGTGAGAGCGACGGAAACCGCAGCCACGTCGGCGCTCGCATGGCTCGGCCAGCCGGCCTTGGCCTCGCCAAGCATAGCGACCGCCGAGCAGATCTGGCCCGGCGTGCAGTAGCCGCACTGGAAGCCGTCGCGGGCGACGAAGGCGGCCTGCACCGGATGCAGCCGGTCGCCCTCGGCCAGACCCTCGACCGTGGTGATCTCGTCGCCTTCATGCATTGCCGCAAGCGTCAGGCAGGAATTGATCCGGCGCCCATCGACCAGCACCGTGCATGCGCCGCACTGGCCGTGGTCGCAGCCTTTCTTCGAGCCGGTGAGGCCGAGATGATTGCGCAGCGCGTCGAGCAGCGTCGTCCGCGGATCGAGTTCGACGGCAAAATCCTTCGCGTTGATCCGCAGGGATATCGGCATCGTCGGCGCAGGCGATGCGGCCGCCGCAACGGCGCCGGCCGGCTCCACGTATACCGGTATACCGGTAGCCAGGAGCACGCCGGTCGCCACGCCGCCCTCCAGAACCGTTCGACGAGTCGGCCCGCTCCTTGTGTCTGTTTTGGCCATGCATGATCTCCCTGTCGCAGTTCTGTCACCCATCGACCTTGGAGGTGGGGAGGCGCGCGGTGGTTTTCTTTCAAGAAACCGGCAGCAATATCAGGATTCCGGAGAAGAATTCACCCGATAGGCCCGAGGCGTCATGCCCCTGAGACGCCGGAATGTCGTGGTGAAGTGGCTCTGGCTTGAAAAGCCGAGCCGAAAGGCAATGCTGCCGATCGACAAGCCCGTTTCGCGCAGCAGTACCTCGGCTCGCCCCACGCGTTCCTCGATCACATAGGCATAGGGTGCAAGCCCGGTCGTCGCCTTGAATCGGCGCGCAAAACTGTCGACGGCCATATCAGCGACGGCTGCCAACTCGCTTAGCGAAATGTCTGCATTCATATGGGCGTCGATGTAAGCCCGAACTCGACCAAGCGCGCGACGGCTGAGACAGCCGTGGCGCACCGACGGGTGTTGCTCCCGGTTCAGGGCGGCCACGCGGAGGCTGACCAGGGCGACCAGATGCTCGATATAGGCAGTGTCCGGCTGGTGGCCGAGTGCCATCTCGTCGCGAAGCGAACTCAGCAGCGTGGCGATCACCACGTCTTTCCTGTTCACCAGGATCGGCAGCTCTCTCAGGCGTTCGCAGCCAGGAAGCCTGATATCGGGATCGATCCACAGGGCTGAGTAGGAGAGGTCTACATCGCGATAGAAGCCGTGCCGCTCGGCGCCTGCGGGGACGAAGGTGAGGGCTCCGGGACGGTCCATTCCGTCGTACAGCGATTTTGCCTCGTGCCGGATAGATGTATGGGAAGTTCCGCCTTCTTCGGTCAGCACGATCAGATGATGAGGGGCTGTCCAGCGCAGTTCCGCCTCGCGGCACGCCCACCGCCGGTTGTCGAAAACGATCGAAGAGCTGGCCCATGACGCGGTTTGCAGGGGCTCCGACTTCTCCTCCTGGCTCCGAACCCGTCCGTCACCAAGCAATGGTCTGAATGACATCGCGGCATCCCGCTGGTTCATTCGCGGAGCCGTGATCCAGCCCCGCTTGAGCGTTTACGCCGCCCCGCCGCTGCGCGTACGGCGCCTTATGTGGGGCAGCTATCGTGTGTTGGTAACCGCGCCGTGTTCAAGAAGTCGTGAGATCAGGCAAATCCAGCGCGCCTGCTGTCAGCCGCCGAGCCCATCGCGGATGGCGCAGAAATAGCGATCGGTACCGACTTGCCCGCCCTTGAGCGCAATCTCCAGTCCGTCGATCGCCTTGACGCGCGAGTGGGCGACGCAAAGCGGCGAGCCCGGCGAGGCGGGCAGCGGCATCCTGACCGTCAGCGCATCGACGCCCATCTGGCCGAGCGCATGGCTTGACGTATCGCCGCCGGCAATGACCACGCGCTGCAATTTCTGTTCGATCGTCAGCTCGCGAAGAAGTTCGCCGAGGCCGCGGCCAAGCTTGTGGCGGGCGCCTTCCTGCCGATCGATTTCGGCGCCCCGGTCGGCTGCGGGACCGAGGGCGGTGTAGAGGACGACGCTGCGACCGGCTTCGAGGCTGGCACGTCCGCTTGCTGCCGCGCGCGCAATCGCATCGCTGGAGGCCTCGGAAACCAGTTCGACAGGGTCCACCGCGACGCCGTCGAAACCGTCCGTCAAAGCATGCCGGATCTGTCGTTCCGTCGTCGGCGAGCAGCTGCCCGAGACCACTGCGATCCGGTCAGCCGCACCCGGCGGCGAAAAACTGGGCTCGGCACGGACGGTCCGGTTGGCGGCCCATTCGGCCAGCAGCGCATATTCGATGCCCGAAGAGCCGACGACGAATGCGCCCGGCCGGCGAACGCGCCATATCTCCTTGCCGGCAAGCGCCTGACTTTCCAGGCTGGCGACATCCAAAAGCACGATGTTGGTGCCATCGGCGAGCAAGCGATCGAACGCTTCCGAGCGCGATGCCGACTGCAGCGTCGCCAAGTCAACCAGCCCCGAGGTGAGGTCCGTCTGGCGCGACAGATGGATCAGCAGGTCGGATTCATCCATTGGCGTGGTCGGGTGTCGGCTCATCACCGGGTGGCGGTCGATACGGAAATATTTGTCGCGGTAAGCAGCAAACAGATGGCCGAAGGCGGTGTAGCGCTTGAGCTGCGGCGCGCCGACCACCAGCGGCACGTTGTCCTGGCTAAAAACCGAGCGGCCGATCTCGATAGCCCGGCCGATGCTGCCGATCGCCGGGCTGGAATCGAAGGTCGAGCAGACCTTGTAGTGGCAGATCTCGGCGTTCAGGGTCTTCAGCCAGGCGAAGGCGCGGTTGAGGTGCATGTCCATCCACTGCGGCGTCTCGCTTCGGCTGGTGCCGGCCAGGCCGATGGCACGGCAATGCCCGAACTGCGAAAGCATGGCCTCGTCCGGCTGACGCATGAACAGCACGGTCGGCACGCCGCCGAGCTCGAGCGCCTCCATGACGTCGGTCGAGCCGGTGAGATCATCGCCATAATAGCTCAGAAGCAGGCTTTGCATGGCGTCAGGCCGCTTTGCCGTCGCCGAATTTCTCGATCGACCGCGCCAGTTCCGGGTGGCTCAGGGCGAAGTCCGCCAACGGTATGCCATCGACGGCCGCTTGCCAGGCTTGCTGCACGGCGCGTACGCCGGCGCCCGGTCCGTCAGGATGGCTGACGATGCCGCCGCCGCAGAGATAGAGAAGATCGACCGTTCGGCCGGTTCGCCGGTAGGTTTCGGGGGCTTGTCCACCCCATTGGCCGGAGCCGGCGACCGGCAGCGCGCAATCCTCCGGCGAAAAGATCGGCGTGGTCACCGCCTCGAAGGAACTGATGAAGGACCAGTCCGGCTCCCAGTATTTCGAGGCGATGCCGTTGATCTGGAACTGGTCGACGCCGAGCAGCCGCCAGAACTGCTGCCAGACCTTGAAGTCCATGCCCAGACCGGGGTGGCGGGTGAGGATATCCCAGCCGTTGCGGTGGGCATGGAGCACCAGGCTGGAGCGCATTCTCAGGTAAGCCATGCCGCCGAAGCCGACGGAATTGATGTTGACCACGGCGCAATTGCCGCCGGCCTTCGCCACCAGATCATGGTTGCGCATCATCTCGTCCGGGTCGGCGTGCGAGATGCCAAAGGCATACATCACCTTTTTGCCGGTCTTCTGCTCATGGTCGAGGACGAGCGGCATGATCGCCTTCACCCGTTCCGACAGCGGCGAATAGGCCGGGCTCATCAGCTTCTCGTCGTCCTTGATGAAATCGACGCCGGCGTCGATCAGCTCACCGACCATTTCGGCCGTCTCGTGCGGGCGCAGCCCAAGCGCCGGCTTGACGATCGTTCCGATGATCGGGCGATCCCTGACGCCGGTCAGCCTGCGACTGCCGGCGACACCGAATTGCGGACCCGGATGCGCACCCCGGTATTCCTCCGGCAGCTTCATATCGACGACGCGAATGCCGGACAGGCCCTTGATCGAAAAGGCGCCGCCAATGGCGATGGTCATCAATGCCGAAAGATCGGTGCCGATGGCATCAAGCGGAAATGCGATGTCGACATCCGCCCGCTTGAAGGGCCCGTCGCCGGCTTCGGGAAGGGACGGGCGATCGGCGTCCGGCAGAGGCCGTATCGCCAATACGCGCGCCGCCACCCGGGCCTTGAGCTCCTCGGTCTCGCCGGCCAGCGCGACGAAGGTTCCGGTCGACTGGTCGCTGGCGATCTTGGCCGCCAGCGCCTCGATGCTGCCTGGGGTTTCGATGCGATAGGTGAGGGTGATCATAGTCCGAAAAAAGTTCCCTGATCTTCGAAATCTGGTATAATGAGTACATAAGTATTGCAAGCGATATCCTGCTCGGCCGAGCATTCCGAGATTCGTGATGACGATGCTAAACAGAACCGGTCAAGGGAGTGATTCGCGACGATGAACCGTTCGGAGCCGATCGTCCGGCGCAAACTTTCCGACGAAGTGTTTTTGCGACTGAAGCGCTTGATCACCAGCGGCGAATTGCAGCCGGGCGACGACATGCCGTCGGAGCGCGAGCTGATGGAGCGCTTCGCGGTCGGCAGGCCGGCGATCCGCGAGGCGATGCAGGCGTTGAGCAATATGGGCCTTGTCGCGATCTCGCATGGCGAGCGGGCGAAGGTGCTTCAGCTGACCGCCAAGTCGATCATCAAGCAGGTCGACGGCGCCGCCAAGATCATCCTGTCGTCGTCGAAGGACACGCTGGAGCACCTCAAGAATGCGCGCATCTTCTTCGAACGCGGCATGGTCAGGGAAGCCGCCGAAAAGGCCACCGCCGAGGACGTGCAGCGGTTGCGGGCAACCGTTGCCGAACAGCGGAGCTTTCGCGGCGATTCCGAAGCCTTCATATCCGCCGATATGAAGTTTCATACCCAGATCGCGGCGATATCCGGCAACCCGATCTATGTCGCAGTCAGCGAAGCGATGCTTGGCTGGCTGAAGGAGTATCACACCGAGATGCTGATCTGGACCGGCAAGGAAAATTTTACGCTGACCGAGCACGAAGAGATCATCGGCCGCATCGAGCAGAAGGATGCGGACGGCGCCGAGAAGGCGATGATCAAGCACCTCGAGCGCTCGCGCGCGCTCTATGTGATGAATTCCGGCAGCTGATTCACCCGATCCGGGTGATCGCGTAAGGCGTCATCACAAGGCGGCCTCGTTCGAACCCGAAAATATCAACCGTCACTTCGCTCGCCGTCAGGTTCGCCAGCCACATGATGGTCTGGCCCGCGGCAGAACGGCCGGCCAGCGTGAGCACCCGCGTCTCATCGCTCGTCCTCGCCGCCACTTGTCTGAAGCCGGCCAGTTCGCAAAGCCCCTGCACGGCCTGGAAGATCGGCCGGGGTTCACCTTCGCCGACAGGTTCCCCGGATGCCGCCAGCACGCCGAACGGTCCGCTGAAGCTGGACAGCGTGAGCATCTCCAGCCCGGCCGGCGCGACCCGCGCGCCATAGCCGATCGTCCATGCTGCCGCGAACAGCCCGGCATTGCGCGGATCCCGGTCGGCCATGGCGATGCGCTGATTGTGCGGATTGGCCTTGGTTGCGCCGCCATAGGGGTTCTGCCGCATGGCGATGGTCGATGGGCCGATCCGGTAGGGTTTTGCTCCGAAGATCGCCCGCGCCGATTGGGTGATGAAAGGCAGTGCCTCCAGCGATTGCATGACGCTGAGATCGTCGGCGGCGTGCACGATCGGGCAGGTGCAGTGGCTGACGAAATCGAGCAGATCGGCGGGAACGCGCTTGCGGTTGAGTTCGGTGAAATAGCTGAACATGCCGCCGCCGAGGCGGATGTCGGGAAAGGCGCGGCGCGCCGCGGCATAGACATCTTCAAGCGGCGGACATTCAGGCCATGCGCTGCCCGGCGGCGTCGACTGCCGGTCGACCGAAGGCGAGACGGCAATAGCCGAGAGTTTCAGCCCGGCCTGACGCACCATGCCGGCGACGCCTGAGAGCTCGGCATCGAGATCGCCAACGCAGGAAACGACGCATTCGAGCGTCGTCTCGACCGGGTAGTCTGCGGCGAGCCGGGCAAAGGACTGCAAGGCGTCGAGGCCATGGCCCCGCGTTGGATCGTAATGGAACATCAGCTGCTGCGGGCCGAGCGCGGACAGTGTCGGCAGGTTTGCCAGCGCCGTCTCGACCTCGTCCGGATAGATGATCACGCCGATATCCGGCAGCAGCGGTCCGGTTTCGCCGAGTTCGACTCGGACCGGCTCGGCGGTTGCTGCGGCAGCCGGCACCCTGCCGCCGCCGGTCACACGCAGCCTTCGTCTGGCGCACAGTCTGGCCGGCGGGCAGCATGTAGGGCCAAGGCAGCGCCAGCGGCCGGACATAGGTCTTGTAGGACGCGTCCGACCAATTGCGCTGGTCCTCCATCTCGAACGCATCGCCTTCCATCCGGCATTCCGCGGTGACGCCGGGCCGGACCTCATGCGTGATCGCCCGCAGATCCTTGAAAGGCTGCCAGGGGTCGATCAGCTCAGGAAGTTTCGTTGCGACGACGCTGCCGTCGGTGTGCTCGACAGTGACCGGGCTGCCGGCCAGGCCGGCGATCGGATGCAGGATGCAGAAGCCGCAGCGATTGGTCTCGAAAGCGTTTTCGGGAAGCGCGCTCACGTCGAAAATCAGCTGGCCGTCGGCGGAACCTTTGATCGTCGCGCGAAAGTCGAGCCGGCTTCCTCCCGGCCCGACACAGCTTGCCGAATAGCTGACGAAGAAAGTGTCGGCATCTTGGTCGATAGTCAGGTCCGCAAGCGTCGGCTCGTAAGTGCCCCAGTCGCGATCCCTGACGATATAGGCTATGGCGCGCAGCACTTCGATGCCGCCATGGCGGATGGTGCGCAGATTGCCGTTGACGAAGTCGGCGCTGAGTGCGCCGGCGCGCAGCCTGACCGGCTCGGCCTCGACCGCGCGCGTGCCATAGAGGAGGAAGGCGTCGGCGGTCATCTCAGCAGCGTGTCGATCTGCACCGGCTCACGGCTCGCAGCACTCGCATAGGCGGCCTCGACAAGCGCCAAGGTCTTGAGATTGTCGGCGCCCGAGGTTGCCGGCTCGGTTTTGCTCGCCAAGCAAGCGACCCAGTGCTTTTGGATGGCGACGACGCTTTCCTGGATGTTGTGCCACGGCCGCGATGCCCAGGGCAGCAGCGGCGGCGAGACGTCGCTGACCGCCGTTCCGTTCCTGCCGGTGACGGTGAGCCGGTAATCCTGCTCGAGCCGGATCGTGCCGTCGCTGCCGTCGATCTCGACCAGCGTCTGCGGAAACGGCTCGATGGCGAGCTTGGTCGCATAGCTGCAGTCGACCACGGACGTTGCACCGCTCTTGTGGTCCATCAGCATGGTAGCGACGTCCTCGCCGGCAATGTTGGGGTTGATGCGAGCGGTTCGGGTCGTGATCGTCGAAACGTCGCCCAGCAGGAAGCGGGCTATGTCGAGACTGTGGATGCCGAGGTCTTCGATGATGAAGCGCTTTCCCGTCGCCAGATAGGGCTGCCCGGAAAACACATCATAGGCCGAGCGGAACGAGATCCGGCCGAAGAAGGGCGTGCCGATGTCGCCGCTGTCGAGCACGGCGCGCACCGCCTGGATAGGCGACTGCCAGCGAAAATTCTCATGCACCATCAACGCCACGCCGGCATCGCTGCATGCCTTCACCATGGCCTTGGCGTCGGCAAGCGACGGCGCGAATGGTTTTTGGCAGATCGCCGGAACGCGGTTCTGTGCAGCCATCTCGACAAGCGAACGATGGCTCGGCGCGGTGGTGGCGATATCGACGAAATCCAGGCTTTCGCCGGCAAACAGTGCCGCCGCGTCTGTGTAGCGTCGCTCAATGCCGAACTGGTCGCCGACCACCTTGAGCCGTTCCGGGTCGCGGTCGCAGATGGCGACGATCGAGGCGCTGTCGATGTCGCGCCAGGCATGCATCTGGTTGACGGCAAAGAAGCCGCAGCCGATCAGCGCTCCTCGCAGTTCCGCCACGGGTCAGCCCGCCTTTGCCATCTGCATCAGCGTCACCCGGCTCTGCAGCCGGCGCTGCGCCTGGTCGACGACGACGGCGACGATGATGACCAGGCCCTTGATCACCATCTGCCAGAACGAGCTCACCCCCATCATCACCAGCCCGTCGGAAAGGATGCCGATGACGAAGGCGCCGACGATGGTGCCGCCGATCGTGCCGCGGCCACCCGACATCGAGGTGCCGCC
The DNA here is from genome assembly GCF_055811435.1 of Mesorhizobium sp. WSM4837. Taxonomy (NCBI): domain Bacteria; kingdom Pseudomonadati; phylum Pseudomonadota; class Alphaproteobacteria; order Hyphomicrobiales; family Phyllobacteriaceae; genus Mesorhizobium; species Mesorhizobium sp. WSM4837. The sequence goes on along the minus strand of NZ_JBVVQE010000019.1, from coordinate 53,333 downwards.
GAGCACCGCCGCGGCGATGGCGTTGAGCTCGAAGCTTTCGCCGGTCGCCGGATGCGAGGCCATCAGTTCGGACGAGATGATCAGCCCGACGACCGCCGCGCAGAAGCCGGAGAACATGTAGACGAACATCTTCACCATATTGACCCTGACGCCCGAAATCCGCGCCGCCCGTTCGTTGCCGCCGACGGCGAAGATGTGGCGGCCGAGCGGGGTGTATTTGGCCAGATAGGCCGCCCCAACTGCTACGACGACAAGAATCCATATCGAGACCGGCAGGCCGAGCAGCCGGCCGGCGCCGAGGAAGCCGAACCCCGTCGTGCCCAGATCGGGCTTGCCGACGAGGTTCGGAAAGGTGCGGCCATCCGACGACAGCAGCGCCAGGCCGCGTGCGACATAGAGCACGCCGAGCGTGGCGATGAACGGCGCGACATTCAGCCTGGTGATCAGCAATCCGTTGACGGCGCCGATCAATATACCGACCGCCAGCGTGATCAGTGCGATCTCGAAGACGTTGAAATAGATCGTGTAGCCGACCTGCAGGTCGATGCCGTTGAGCACGAGATAGCCGGCGACCATGCCGCACAGGCCGACAATCGAGCCGACCGAGAGGTCGATGCCGCCGGTGATGATGACGAAGGTCATGCCCATGGCGAGGAAGGCGTTCAGCGCGACGTGCTTCGACATCAGGATCAGGTTGGCGGCCGACAGGAAATTCGGCGCCGCGATCGAGAAGAAGATCAGGACGGCGATCAACGCAATGAACGTCCTCGCCTTCATCAGCGTCAGCAGCACGGAGCCGCTCGAGGCGGAGGCAACCGAAGCCTTGGCCGGGATGTCAGTCATGGGCGTGGCTCTCCAAGTGCGGGACCGGCCCGTGGCCAAGCGCCGATGCGGCGACAAGTGCCGCCTCCGTCGCCTCGGCGCGATCGAACATGCCGGTCAGTTTTCCATTGCTCATCACCGCGATGCGGTCGGACAGCGCCATCACCTCGTCGAGATCGGAGGTGGCGAACAGAATGCCCAGCCCGTCGCGGGACAGTTTGCGCATGGTGCGAAAGACGTCGGCCTTGGCGCCGACATCGATGCCGCGGCTTGGTTCGTCCATCAACAGCACCTTCGGTCCGGTGAGCAGCGCCTTACCGATCACCACCTTCTGCTGGTTGCCGCCCGACAGCGACGAGACCTCCTGCGCCGGATCGGCGACCTTGATCGCCAGTTCCCGCACCATCTGCGTCACCGCCTGGTTTTCCTTGGCGCCGCTGATATGGAACAGGCGCACAAACCGCGACAGGCTGGCCAGCGTCAGATTGCTGGCGACCGAGAGGATCGACACCAGACCTTCGCGCTGGCGGTCCTCGGGGATCAGCGCCAGCCCGCGTCGGATGCGCCGCGTGGTGTCGCGTTCTCTGACCTTCTTGCCGGCTATGAAAATCGTTCCGGTGGCATGGCCGTGGCGCCCCATGATGCAGTCGAACAGCTCGCTGCGACCGGCGCCCATCAGGCCGTATATGCCGAGGATCTCGCCGGCACGCAGCGACAGCGAGACATGATCGACCGCAAGCCCGCCGGTCACGCGCGGCAGGCAGATGTCCTCGGCGCGGAAGATCTCATCGCCCGGAACATGGCCGTCGGCCTTGGCGAAGTCCTTGGCGTCGGAGCCGATCATCTGCCGCACGATCCATTGCGTGTCGACGTTTTTCATCTTCTCCTGGCCGGTGATGCGGCCGTCGCGCAGCACGGTGATGTAGTCGCCGATGCGGATCAGTTCCTCGAGTCGGTGCGAGATGTAGACGATCGCCACGCCGCGCGCCTTGAGGTCGGCGATCACCTTGAACAGAATCTCGACTTCCGCCGCACTCAGCGCCGAGGTCGGTTCGTCCATGATCAGGATGCGCGCATCGAGCGAAACCGCCTTGGCGATCTCGACCAGTTGCTGCTGGCCGATGCGCAAATCCTCGACCAGCATGTCCGGCCGGATGCCGGCTTGCAGGCGCTCGAGAAATTCCGCCGCGCGGCGCTCCTGTTCCCGGCTGTCGATCTTGCGGAACCGGTTGGTGATCTCGCGGGTGGCGAAAATATTCTCGGCCACCGTCAGGTTGCCGAACAGGTTCAACTCCTGGAACACCATGCCGATGCCGCGGTTCACCGCGTCGCCGGATGAGGAGAAGGAGACCTCTTCGCCCTCCAGGAGGATGCGGCCGAGCGTCGGCTGTTCGACGCCGGCGATGATCTTCATCAGCGTCGATTTGCCGGCGCCGTTTTCGCCGACCAGCACGTTGACCGCGCCCTTGCGCACTTCGAAATTCGCGCGCTTGACCGCGACTGTCCCCGAATAGACCTTGGAGACGTCTTCCAGCTTCAGGATGACATCATGATCGCCGGCGGCAGTCATGGCTTCGGCCCCACCTCTGCCTCCGCCGGGGTCACCAGCGGCAAGTCCTGGCCGCTGCCCATGACATAAGCGCCGACAACCCTGGCGCTGCGGCCCTCCAGCGCTTCGCGCGGCAGCTTCGAGAGCACCGTCTTGTCGGCATGGATGTTGAACGCCTTGCCGAACTGGGCGAAGTCGATCTGATTGGTGAAATCGTTGAACTGGATGAAGTCGAGGCTGTCGCGCAGCGCGGTGCCACGCATCGCGGGTCCGATCTGCACCCGTGCATCCGCCTTGCCGTCACCGTCGGCATCGACATCCATGGTTGCCGCGCGTGACTGTGTGTTCGCCGCAACAATCTTGCCTTGGAGGCGAACCGCGAAGGTCCACGGCGAATTCGCCTGCTTCTTCGGATTGCCATACTTGGCGCCGGCAGCCGCAGGATCGGCTTTCGCCAGGGCGTGAACCTCGGGAAACGATCCGGCCTTCTGCTGGAGATAGGGCAGCATTTTGGCAGCCCAGATATCGCCGACCATCTTGTCCGCATTGAAGGCCGGTGCATTGCCGCCATCTTCCGCGGACGGTGTCGGCAGGATCTTGCAGGCAGTCAGGCTGATGCCAAATATCGCGGCAACGGTCGCCCAAGTCAGCTTGTTCAACATGTCGGCTTGTTCGGCATGGCGGTCAGGGCACCCGGGAAATGGAAGCAAGGGACGAGCCGGAAGCTCGTCCCTTGCGATTGATGTCACACCGGCTCAGTTGGTCAGCGCGAAGGTTTCCAGCTTGGCGGCATTGTCGCCATTGATCAGGACGCAGTCCATCAGCTGCTTTTCCTCGGCCGGAGACTTCTTGTTCTTGATGAAGTCGTTGGCCTGCTCGACCGCCATCTGCGCCTGCGCATAGGCCGGTTGCAGGACCGTGGCCTTGATGCCGCCAGAGGCGATCGAGTCGCGCACGTCATTCGATCCGTCGAAGCCGACGACGATGACGTCCTTGCGGCCGGCGGCGGCAAGGGCGGCATGGGCGCCCATCGCCATCGTATCGTTGCCGGAGATCACGCCCTTGATGTCCGGGTTGGCCTGGAGGATCGATTCCATCTTGGCATAGGCCTCGGTCTGGCTCCAGTTGGCCGATTGCTGCGCCACCATCTTCAGGTCCGGATAGTCGTCGATGACGTCGTGATAGCCCTTGGAGCGGATGCCGGCATTGGTGTCGGATTCCTTGCCGACCAGCTCGACGTAATTGCCTTTCTCGCCCATCAGCTTGACGAACTCCTGCGCGCCAAGCTGGGCGCCCTGGTAGTTGTTGGAGACGATCTGCGCGACGGCGACGCCGGTGGCGTTGATCTCGCGATCGATCAGGAACGACGGAACGCCCGCGTCCTTGGCCTTCTGCACGGCGGCGACCGAGGCGTCGGCGCCGGCATTGTCGAGGATGATCGCCTTGGCGCCGCGGCCGATCGCCGTGTCGATCAGCTCGGACTGCTTGTTGGCGTCGTCGTCATGGACTAGCACCAGCGTTTCATAGCCGAGTTCCTTGGCCTTGGCTTCCGCGCCGACGGCTTCTGCCTTGAAGAATGGGTTGTCGTGCGAGGGCGTGATGATGGCAATGAGATCCGCCGCATAGGCGGGTGCCGCAGTGCCCAGCGCCAGCATGCCGGCAAAAGCCGCAAATGTCATTCTGCGAGTGAGTTTCATGATTTCCTCCCATTTGAAAAAGCCTGTGCTTCCGCGGCCCAGGCTGAAATGCATTCCAGTTTGTCAGGCGGATCGCGTCCGGTGTCGCGGATCGGGTCATTTGCCGGCTCACCCGGGCGGATCATCCGGCTCGGTTCCGTCTTCAGCCTGCCCCTCCACCTGCCGCCTGCCGAATATTCAGCCCGGCCTCGGCTGGCCAAAGCCAATCCAACAGCTAAGCCAACTGGTATAATGAGTCAACCACAAATTCAGATGATATGTATCTGATGAGCAGCAAGCGCCACCGGAGAGTCATCCCACCAAGAGCGATACTTCGTTCCCTACGATGCGCCTGCATCTGGCCAGGTCGGAGAACCACCACCTTAAGGAGTATGATACGCGGGTGAGGGCGCAATAATTTAAGTAAGGAGTAGACACTCCTAAGCCTTATTCGGTGCTCAGCGGGTACGAGCAGGCTTTGCTAGTGTCGCGTCGTGGTTGTGGAATTTCTCCCTACCCCAGCCTGCGCACTGTTTTTCTAATGAAATCCGTTCGCGGCAAGGGTCGCGTTGCCGGTGAGGTTCAGCTATGTCTTTTGTGCAGCGTTTCAGGCCGCCATCCTGCAGCCCCGCGCCAAGCTTTGCTGACCGACGGCATTCAGCTTCATTGCGTGGCATGCGCGGCAGGAGCTGCAGCGCCATGCTGTGCCTCATTTCGTTGTGTATCATCCTGCTGCTGGGATCTGCGGCACACGGTCGGCCGAAGGCTGACGACAGACTTGCTCCGCGAGACACGATCGAACTGCACGTTTGGCAGTGGACTGCCTTGCGCGACGGCGTTCTGGAAGCGTTGCAGCTCAACCATAGTTTCATCATCGACTCGACTGGCACGCTTGACCTTCCCTTGATCGGCAGCATTGCCGCCGCAGGTCTGCGTGAGGAGGAGCTGGCAAAGCTGATTTCCGATCGCTTGCAAGCCAGGAGCGGCCGTCAGGAACGGGCTGACATAACCGTCAAACTGATACAAAGTTCGCCTTCGGACCTCACAGCTTCGGTGGAGGTCAAACAAGAAGCGCCCGAACCGCCGGCTGACGCAGCCAGCGACGGCTCTTCGGCCGTGGCTTCGCAACGCGCCAGTGTCGAGAACGGCCAGGCCGAGGCGCAAGGGCGTGCACGGTTCCCACACATCTCGGCAGCCTGCTGCGGAGCAGCAGCAAACTCTGCAAGGGGCATTGCTGAATAAGCTAGCCGCCGCTCGCATGGAAATTGCGGCAGCGCGCGCGGAAGCACTTGCGGCTCGCCAGACTGGTCGCAACGATGCCGCGCGACACAATCAGAACCTTGCGACGGCGCGTCAACGGGCTGACGCCTTGGTGCGGGAACTCGATGCGATGCGGACTGACCGCGGTACGCTGGAACAAAAGCTCTTTGCGGCGCTAAGGGAAGTCGACGCGCTCAGGAAGAGCGTGCAGCCGGCTCGCGGTGACCCGGCTCGCGCTGACCATGACGGCCGCGATTTGGCGGCGGCGCGAGCCGAACTGGCCGTGATGCAGCGCGGCGCCCGCGATGCCAGTGCGCAGGCGCGTGCGGTAGCCGACATGATGGCTGAACAAGCACAGGCGCTAAAACAGCAGCGGCGATGGGCCGAAGAGCTCGCGCTCGATCTGGAAGTGGCGCAAAGCCAAGTGAAAGGCTTGAAGGCCAAAGCCACTCTCGCCGATCACGAGAAGGCCGCTATGCTTGAAGCGCGTCACTCCATGGCGGCCTCTGTGGCAGAGGCGCAGCGAGCGCTGGATGAGGAGCGGCACAAGGCTGAGCGCTTCGAACGCGAACTCACCGCGGCGCGCCAGACCATCGACGCGCTTAAGACAAGCGCGGATCTGGCTGCGGCTGCGCGCACCGACGCCATCAGGGAACGACAGGTGGCCGAGGCGGCTTTGAAGCGAGCTGGCGACGCACTCGAAGTGGAGCGCGAACGGGCAGATTCAGCTGCTCGTGATCGCGACAGCGCCCGGCGGGAACGCGACGCGGCAAGGCAGGAAGCGAGCCGCGTCTCGATGGAGCTGAGCGTGGCGTTGGAGCAGGAGCGCAACAAGGCCATCGGCCTGGCCCGCGAGCTCAGCGCCGCTCGAAAGGCGGTTGACGTTGAAAAGGCCCGGGAAGAGCGTCGCAGCGAGCGTATCAACCGCGTTCCGAAAGCGCGTGCCGTCGCAACTTCGCGTGCAGATGTGTCCGTGCGCTCGCGACCAGCCCGTCAATCGGGGTTGCGGGAAAACCACAAAGTGAAGGCCAAAAAACCATCGCGACCTATTCTGGTGGCGACCATCGCGCTTCCCGACGCGTTGCTCCCGACGCGACCGCCGAAGCTCGGCGCTCCCTAGCGAGGGGTGATCGTGAAGGGCATTTCCGTGGGCCGAATACATGCCGCAGGAGGAATATGGTGATGAACAAATACGTCGCAGCCGCATTGACCGTCGCGATCGCAATTTGCCCTGCCTCGGCTCTTGAGGCGGGGCTTGGCGGCAAACTTGGCGGTGTCGGGGTCGGTGCTGGCCTTAGCGCCGGCCCGAAAGGCGCCTCGGTGGCGGGCGGCTCGAGCGTCGATGGAGTAGGGGGAGCAAGCCTTGGCGGATCGCTCGGCGCGGGCAAGGGATCGTTCGGTGCCGGACTTGGCGTCAGCGGCAACCTCGGCGGCGCAAGCGGCGGCCTGTCAACAGGTGTCGGGGTGGGCGACCGTTCGTCCGCATCGGGCACCGCCCCAGGAGGTAAGCCAGGCAACCCGGCGCTGGGCGCTGGGCAAGCCGCGAGCAGCAATGCCGGCATCACGCCAGCCACCACCAAGGCCAAGGCTGCGAGTCAATTCGCCATCCTGCCCCGCAAGCTCAGGCCTTCCGGAACTGGTCGCAACGCGTCGGCGCGGATCACCTATGGCTATCCGTTTATGGCGCCACTGAAAGCCAAACCCGGTATCCCACCAGCTGTGGTGCGCGCCTGCCGCACGGCGATCGCGTCGGCCGCGACGCCGCTTGGCGCCGTGCTTGTTCACGCGGTAAGCGCGGGCCCGTTGCAGCAACGTCGGGGCGCGCTCACGGCGCCGATCGAGGTGCGCATACACTATGCAAGACAAGGCGGCGTCGAGGTTCGGCAGGCGCGAGTCGGCTGTCGCCTCGATGAGGCGGGCAGGGTCACCGCGGTGACATAGGACGCGCCTGTACCTTCTTCTACGAGAGGAGAAGGAAAGGCGGCTTCCGCCTTCAGGTGATGCGCTGGATGCTCGCTGCAATCTCTTCCGGCTCGAAGACCCGCTTCCAGTCGTCGCGCATCAGCACCGGCTTGCCGAACTCGATTGCCTTGTTGCAGGCGTCGGAGAACACGCCCTTGGTCTCGCCGAAGATGACGGCGCCGAGCACATTCATGTGGCCAAGCAGGAAGTCGAGCGCGGCCTGCTGGTCGACTCCGCGCGCGACGACCTCGTCGACCGCTTCCTTCATCACGACCAGCAGCGAAGCGCAGACGGTCTCCGAAAGGCCCGGCTCGAGCAGCGCCATCTGGTCGACCGTGACTCGATGCGACCGCATCACCGGTGCCCAGATGATCTTGGCGATCGCTTCGCCCTTGGCGAAATCCTCCTCCGGTCCCTGCATCAGCGCGCTGACCATATGCTGCTTGGCCTTGACGCCGCCGAAATAGTCCTTCTTGGCCGCCATGTCGGTCTCGTCGTTGAAGATAGGCGGATGGCAGGGATGGGTGACGAAATAGGTCAGGTCCGGCCGCTTCGGCAAATGACCGGCGAAAGGCGCTGCGGCGTCGAGCACGACCACCATGGTGCCGGACGCAAGCTTGCCCTCGATGCTGGCCGCGACCTTGCCGATATGGGTGTCGGGAACCGCCAGGATAACCACCTCGGCGCCGTTCAGGGCTTCATCGGCGCTGACCGCGTCGATGCCCAGCCCGGTCTTTAGCCGCTCGCGGCCGGCGTCGCTGACCTCGACATGGCGTAGGATGTAAGGAGAGCCGCGAAAATTGGTCGACAGGCGGTAACCCATTTTGCCGCCGGCACCAAACAGCGCAATCGTTGTCATCCAGCCGTGCTCCTGATCTCCAACGATGGCCCTGCCGATCGTCACCTTAGTAACTGGTATAATCACACTACCATGGCTTGGCAACCCGTTTGGGACGAACGCGTTCACGAGAGCCAATTCCGTAGTCCCGCGCCGTCGGCTGCGCTAGCTGGTGGCGGCCCGGCGAGCCGTCAGTCTTGATGTTTAGGGTCCGCTGCCAACCGTTTCAGCAGTATTCGGGAGCAGGATTATCCCCGTCCGGGAAACATCGCCTTCAAGCCCTCCCGCGAAGCCCTGGCGACGCCGCGTTCGGTGATCAATCCGGTGACCAGTCGCGCCGGCGTCACGTCGAAGGCCGGGTTTGCCGCGGGCGTCGTCTCCGGCGAGATGCGGACCTGCGCAATCTCGCCACTCGCGGTCTTGCCCCAGACCAGTGAGACCTCGTCGCTGGAACGCTGTTCGATCGGGATTTCGGCCAGCCCGTCACCCACCGTCCAGTCGATGGTTGGCGACGGCAGCGCGACATAGAACGGCACGTCGTTGTCGGCGGCGGCCAGCGCCTTCAGATAGGTGCCGATCTTGTTGCAGACATCGCCGTCGGCGGTGGTGCGGTCGGTGCCGACGATGACCATGTCGATCTGGCCGCGCTGCATCAGATGGCCGCCGGCATTGTCGACGATCAGCGTATGCGGCACGCCGTGGCCGGCCATCTCCCATGCGGTCAACTGGGCGCCCTGGTTGCGCGGGCGGGTTTCATCGACATAGACATGAACGGGAATGCTGGCTTCCGTTGCCAGATAGATCGGCGCCGTGGCGGTGCCGTAGTCGACGGTGGCCAGCCAGCCGGCATTGCAGTGGGTCAGGATGTTGACCGGCTCGCCCGGTTTTTTTCGCGCTGCGATTTCCCTGATGATTTCAAGCCCGTTGACGCCGATGGCGCGGTTGAGGCCGACATCCTCGTCGGCGATTTCGCCTGCGCGCCGGTAAGCCGCCTCGGCGCGCTGTCCAGATGGAAGCGGCCGCAAGAAATTGCGCATCTCATCGAGCGCCCAGCGCAGATTGATCGCGGTCGGGCGGGTTTCGTGCAAGACCTCCCAGACGCCGTCGAGTGCCGCATCGGATGGGTCGTCGGCCATCTGCATGGCGACGCCATAGGCCGCGGTGACGCCGATCAGCGGCGCGCCGCGCACCCACATGTCGCGGATCGCCGTGGCAATGCCGGCAACGGTGCCGACTTTTTCGACGCGGAAATCATGCGGCAGCCAGCGCTGGTCGATGATCTCCACCGAACGGCCGTCGCCGCTCAGCCAGATGGTGCGATAGTGGCGGTCGCCGACGTTCAAATCCTGTTCTCCCGTTCGATCAGTGCGGCCAATTTGTTGACCTCGTCGATGCTGTGGATCTGGCGCCGGTTGACGGCGATGTGACGGCCGAATTTCAGCGCCTTTGCCTCACATGTGGCGCGCAGATCGGCGTCGGCAATGGTCTCGAAATCGGCGTTGTGCGCGAGGCCCAGAATGCGCCTGTGCACCTCGACGCCGGCAAAGCCCAGCATGTCGGTCCACACCTGGTGCAGCATGTGGTCGAGCGCCTGTTCGGCGCCAAGCCTGTCGCCTTGATCCTCGAAGAGGCTCTTCTGGTAGAGCATGCCGGTGCGCTCGGTTCGCCACAGATGCGAGAACTCGCTGCGGAACACCGACCATGTGTCGACCGTGACGTCGAGCAGATAGGCGCGCATGGTGTCGCGCTTCCCGTTCTGCTCGTGGCCACGCTGCGAGAAGAACGCCATCCAGAAATTGGCGAGCAGCATGCCGACGTCGAAGGCGATCGGGCCGTAGAAGGCGAATTCGGGATCGATCATCCGCGTTTCTGTCTCGGTGACCATGATCGAGCCGGAATGCAGGTCGCCGTGCAGCAGCGTCTCTGCATTTGCCGCAAAAATGTGCTTCAGCCGCTGCGCCTCGACCTTGAGGTCGCGGTCGGCGCGCAATTCTGCAACGATGCTGTCGAGCTGCGGGCTCGTATGCCGGTTCATCTTGGCATCGAAATACGGGTCCGAGAACACCAGGTTCTCGGTGATGTCGCAAAGCTCGACATTGTCGGCGAACAGCGCCAGATCGGCCTTGCGATCCCTGGTCGCCATATGCAGGTCGGAGCCGCGAAACAGGGTGCGGGCCATGAACAGGCCGATGTCCCTGGCGATGTTGGGCAGTTGCCGGCCCTCGATCAGCGCCCGCCGCAGGATGATGTGCGGCGACAGGTACTCCATGATGATCAGCGCCTGGCCTTCGTCGAAGTGATGGATCGCCGGCACCGAACCGGGCGCTCTCGCCTGCTGCCGGGTCAGCGCGTGATATTCAAAGAAGGAGCGTTTTAGCGGCAGCGGCCAGCTGTCGCCGACCAGGCGGACATAGGGCAGGGCCTGCTTGACGACGGCCGCACCCTGCGCACCCTCGACGATGAACACCAGGTTCAGATTGCCGTCGCCGACCTCGCGAACCTTCCAGCGGCTCGTGTCCTTGCCGATATGCGAGCACAGCGCCGCGTTGGCGCCGAGGCGTGCCGCCAGTGTTTCGACCGACAGTGCTTCGAACGGCAATTTCCCAGTCATCCTCACCTCCCGTTTACGTGCTCTCATCTTAGTGGAGCCATCACGGTTGGTCCAAGCTAGGAAGCCCTCTGGCAATTGTCAATCGTGTTGACAATTGCCGGAACAGCCCATAGCGTCGTCGCCAGGGAGGAACGAATGGGCAATGATGCCGTGTTCCGCGTGCACGGCCTGAGGAAATCCTTCGGCCCTATCGAGGTGCTTGGCGGCGTCTCGCTCGATTTGCATGCCGGTGAAGTGACCGTGCTGATGGGCGCCAACGGCGCCGGCAAGTCCACCCTGGTCAAGATCATCAGCGGCGTCTACCCGCGCGACGGCGGCACGATGAGCCTTGCCGGCCAAAACTTCGCGCCGCACGACTTCGCGCCAAACACGCCGGCGGCGGCGATCCGCGCCGGCGTCGTCACCGTCCATCAGAACATCAATGACGGTGTCGTCACCGATCTCGACGTCGCCACCAATTTGACGCTCGACAGGCTGAGCGGCAGCGGCGCGCCGACCCTGTTCAATCCGGGCCGGGTGCGCCGCGAGGCAAAGGCGGTTGCCGACCGCATGGGGCTGATGATCGACCTGAAGGCCCGGATCAGCGATCTCTCGCTGGCCGATCGCCAGATGGTGGCGATTGCCCGCGCCATGGCGCATCAGCCGAAGGTGCTGATCCTCGACGAGCCGACCTCGTCCTTGTCCAGCGCCGAGGCCGACCGGCTTTTCGCGCTGCTCGACAGGCTGCGCGAGCAGGGCGTCGCCATCCTCTACATCTCGCACCGCATGTCCGACATCAGGCGGCTTGCCGACCGGATCGTCTCGATGCGCGACGGCGTCGTCTCAGGCGTCTTCGACGGCAAGCCGCTCGATTATGAAGGCGCGGTCAACGCCATGCTCGGCCGCAAGATCCACCTCGAGCGGATCGTCGCCAGGAATTCGGCCAGGCCAGTCCTGACGATCGACGGGTTGCGCATTGCCGAAGGTTCCAGGCCGATCTCGTTGACGCTCGGCGACGGCGAGGTCGTTGCCATCACCGGCCTCGTCGGCGTCGGCAAGACAGCGCTCGCCGAGACGCTGTTTGGCGTCCGCAAGCCGCTGTCCGGCACCATGGTGCTGAACGGCAAAGCCTATGCACCGGGGTCGACAGGCGAGGCGATCGCCGCCGGCGTCTTTCTCGTCGCCAAGGACCGGAGCGAAAACGGGATCGTCGGCGACTTCAACATCCAGGAAAATATCAGCCTGCCGTTCCACAGGCGGATGTCGCGTTTGGGCGTCCTCAAGCGCCGCGTCGAGCGCGCCATCGCCCGCCGGCAAATCCAGGAATTGGGCATCGTCTGCCGCTCGGAGAAGGACGAAATGTCGGCGCTTTCGGGCGGCAACCAGCAGAAGGTGATGGTCGCCCGCTGGATGTCGCAGGCGGCAAGACTGTTCATCCTGGACGAGCCGTTTCAGGGCGTCGACATTTCAGCCAGGCGCGATATCGCGGCCAAGCTGCGGGCGAGCGCCAACGGCCGTGCGACGCTGCTGTTCGTCACCGAGCTCGATGAGGCGCTGGAGACCGCCGACCGCATCCTGGTGATGTCGGAGCAGACAATCGTCGGCGAACATCGCAATGCCGACATCGACCTCGAGCGGCTGCTGGCCGAAGTGGCGGGCGGGCCGCTGCACAGTGCAGCGTGAGGCGGGCAGTAATGGGACGTGGAATGGAGAGGGCATGAGTTCGGGTTGGGTAAGGATGGCAGCCGCGCGCGACCATGCCATCCGCTATGGCTTCATCGTTCTGCTGTTCGGGTTGATCGCCTATTTCGCCATCGCCGCCGATGGCTTCGTCTCGCCGCAGAGCGCCGTCTTCATCTTCCAGTCGGTCGCCATCACCGGCGTGCTGGCGCTCGGCGTCACCGCCACCCTGGTCGTCGGCGGCTTCGACCTGTCGATCGGCTCGGTCGCTACCAGCGCCATGATGGCAGCCGCCTATGTCATGGTGGTGCTGGAGCAGAACGCCATCGTTGCGGTCGTCGCCTGTCTCCTGATCGGCGTCGTCGTCGGCCTCATCAATGGCTGGCTGATCGTCTATATGCGCGTGCCGGATCTGCTGGCGACGCTCGGCATGATGTTCCTGCTCGTCGGCTTGCAGCGCATCCCGACCGAGGGCCGCTCGATCGCCACCGGCATGACGATGCCCGACGGCTCGGTCGCCAACGGCACGTTCGGCCGCGCCTTCCTGGCGCTCGGCCGCCACCGCTTCGATTTCTTCATCCCCAACCTCATCCCGGTTTCGGTCGTCGTCCTGCTCGTGCTTGCGGTGCTGATCTGGTTCTTTCTCGAATACACCCGTTTCGGCCGCATGATGTATGCGGTCGGCAGCAACCAACGGGCTGCCGAGCTCGCCGGCGCGCCTGTCAAGGCATACAAGATCTGGGCCTACGTTATTTCGGGGGTTTTTGCCTCGATCGGCGGCATTTTGCTCGCTGCCCGGCTTGGACGTGGCGATATCGCCTCGGGTAATAATCTCCTGCTCGACGCAGTGGCTGCGGCGCTCATCGGCTACGCGGTTCTTGGCGCCGCCAAGCCGAACGCCTTCGGCACGGCTGTCGGCGCGGTGTTTGTCGGCGTGCTGCTGCAGGGCCTGACGATGATGAACGCGCCCTATTACACGCAGGATTTCATCAAGGGCGTGGTTCTCGTGGTTGCCCTGGTCTTCACCTTCGCCCTTTCCGGCAGGGGCAACAGGTAGGATTTCGACGGATAGGATTTTCGACCGGCTGAAATTTGAATTCAACAAGAGGAGGAGACACCATGAAGATCACAAGAAGACTTTTGACGAAGGCAGCACTCGGGCTTGCCGGTGCTGCGCTGCTGATGCAGGTCCCGGCAATGGCGCAGGACAGGCCGGCGCCGTTCGACAAGCCCGGCGCGGTCAAGATCGCGCTGGTCCGCTATCTCTCGACCGGCGACTTCTTCCAGGCCTATCTGTCCGGCGTCGAAGCGCAGGCCAAGGCGCTTGGCGTTGATCTGCGCGTCCTCGACAGCCGCCAGGACGCCGCCCTTCAGGCGGACATGGTCGACCAGGCCATCGCGCTTGGCGTCCAGGGCATCATCATCCAGCATGGCTTGACGGAATCGATGAAGGACGCCGCCCAGCGCGCGGTCGACGCCGGCATCAAGGTCGTCGCCTTCGACGTCAATGTCGAAAACCCCAAGATACCGCAGATCGAGCAGTCCGACCGCGACCTTGCACGCCTCGCGCTCGAGCAGGCAATCAAGGACAATGGCGAGAGCTGGAAGGCCGGCTACGTCTATGTCGCCGGCATTGCGCCGCTCGACCGCCGCAACGAGACCTGGGTCGAGTTCAAGAAGAAATATCCGGGCATCAACGAGGCGGCGATGTTCGGCACGCTCGACAATCCGATCGCCAATTCCGTCGCCAACCAGGCCCGTTCGGTGCTGTCGGCCAATCCCGACATCAAGGTGATGTTCGCGCCCTATGACGAATTCGCCAAGGGCGTGAAGATCGCCGTCGACGAGGCCGGCCTGTCGCAGGACATCAAGATCTATTCGGCCGACATCTCGACCTCCGACATCGCCGCGATGCGCGAGCCCGACAGCGCCTGGGCGGCAACCGCTGCCACCAACCCGGCCGTCGTCGGCCAGGTTTCGGTGCGCGCGCTGGCTCAGCTTTTGGCCGGCGAAGACCCCGGCCAAAACGTCATCGTGCCGCCGACGCTGATCACCCAGAAGGACCTGATCGACAAGGACATCAAGAACATGGAAGACCTCTCGGCCAAGCTGCCGCAGTTCGCCCATGCCGATGTCGCGATGCCGGCCTGGATGCCGAACCCCAACGCGAAATAGCGTTCCGCAGGCGTAAGGGACGAGCGGCTTTCGGGCCGCTCTTTTCCAGGTCTGAATGCCTGCTTCGTCGGCGTGAGCCGATATCTAGCCACGGGCGCGGCATTCTGCCTTCAGACCGCGTATGAACTCGGCGGGTTCGACGTTCACCGGCTTGCCGCTGGTCATGCCGTCGGCATAGGCTCCGTTTCAAATGTTCCAACTCCAATGCGCGCAATTCCTCGCGCTGTTCCCACAGGCGCAGGGCGTCGCGGACAATCTCGCTGTTAGAGGCATATCCCCCGCCTTCGACAGCGCTTTGCAGGCGGGCAGCCTGCTGCGGGGTGAGGGATATGGTAAGGGTGCGCATGGGTTGGGTTTTCATGCTTAGCCTGCAGTCCAATAGTCCCGCGGTGAGGATGGCAAGTTTCCAGCCCGCAGCGCAAAAAATCCTAAGTTGCGTGCCCGCCTCGGCTACTCATTGAACAGATCGGAATGGGACCCGGTGCGAGCAAGCTGTAGCTCATCGCCGGCGACACGATAGATCAAGAGCCAGTCCGGTTCGATGTGAGCGTCACGATAGCCTTTCCAGTCGCCCTTCAGTGGATGATCCTTATAACTCGCTGGGAGTTCATCGCCGGCGAGCAGGAGGCCCAACAGCTCGCGCAGCTTGCCAAGATCTTTGCCACGCTTCTCGGCACGTTTCACATCACGGCGGAATTGTCCGGATCGAACAGGCGCCAGCACATCAGATTTCCAAGTCCTTGAACAACTCGTCGGCCGAGGCGAAACGCTTGCCCTTGCCCTGCTCCAATTCGAACATGGCCTTTCGAGTGGTTGCGTTCGGCACCTTCACCGGAAAGGGGAACTCCTTGTCGGCGGCGACGCGGACCAGCAGCAGGCGAATGGCGTCGGAAACGGACAATCCCATTGCCGCCAAGGCTTCCGTCGCCTGTGCCTTTGTCGCCGCATCGATCCGAGCGCGGACCACAGTTTCCGTTGCCATATTACTGCTCCTTGAAGAGAGCTACAATGTAGCTACGAAAGACCGAATTCGCAAGCCGTCCGGTCCAGTTCGTACCGTTCGAAAATGTGCGGCTTTTGAGCGACATGCATTACCGCAGCGCCGCCGCGATGTTGCCGCCGTCCACCGTCGTCACATTGGCGGTGGTGCGCTCTGCCAGCGCCTGATGCAGGAAGGCCTGGGCGACGTCTTCGGCCGTCACTTCCTGCCCGAGCAGATTGCCCGCCATATATTCCTTTTCCGAGACCCCGCGGGCGCTCGAACGGCTGGCGATCATCGCGTCGGTCAACAGCCCGGAACGGATGCGGTCGGCGTTGACGGCATTGGAGCGGATGCCGTGGGCGCCGTAGTCGACAGCATATTGCCTGGACAGGAAAAGCGTCGCCGCCTTTGGCATGCCATAGGCGCCGAACTTCGGACCCGGATTGATCGCCTGCTTGGAGGTGTTGAACAAAAGCACGCCGCCGGTGCCCTGCTCGAGCATGATGCGCACTGCGTTCTGCGCCGCCGACTGGTGGGCGAAGAAATTGAGTTCGAAGCTCTTGCGCAAAGTGGCGTCGTCGAGTTCGCCGATCCTGCCTTCCCAAGCCGCACCGGCATTCGAGACGAGGATGTCGAGGCCACCGTAGACGGCAATGGCCTTGTCGAAGGCAGCGCGCATCTGCGCCGGGTCGGTGATGTCGGCGCCGACGCCGATCGAACCGTTGCCAGCTTTTTTTGCCGCCTCCGTCGCCCTCGCCGCGTCGAGATCGACGACGACCGCATGAGCGCCATTGTCGGCGAACAGCTTTGCCGTGGCGGCACCGATCGCGCCGGCACCGCCGGTGACCAGCACAATTTGGCCGGTCAGCGGCTTCGGCTTGTTGGCGGCGAGCTTGGCCTGTTCCAGCGACCAGTATTCGAGCGGAAAAAGGTCGGCCTTGGACAGTGGATGGAAATCGCCGATTGCTTCGGCGCCGCGCACCGCCTCGATCCACATTTCACCGACGTCGGATGCAATCTTCGCATCCTTCAGGGTGCGGCCATGGCCGAACATGCCGAGCCCCGGCACCAGCGTCAGGCGCGGCATCTGGTCGAGCATAGTGCGCTTCACATCGTCGAGCGCGTCGTTGGTCTCGAAGTAGGCGCGATAGTCCCTGGCGAATTTTTCGACATGCTGGCGAATGACGGATTTGTAGTCGCCGATCTTGTCCGCGTCGGGCGCCGGCAACGCCATCGGTCCGGTCTTGATGCGAATCGACAGGTCGGGCGTCGACACACCGCGCCCGGCATAGTCGGCAATGTCAGCCGAATTGATGAAATCGACGATCGCGTCCGAGGTGCGGAAATCGCTGATCATACGGTCGAAGCGGCCTTCGCCGCGCGCCACCGCCACCGCGCCGCGCAGCATCGGCGCAATCTCCGCAGGCTTCGCCAGCCTGGCCGGCAAGGCGGTTTTTTCGCTGCGCGGCTTGCCGTGACTGGCGATGAAATCCTCGGCGAGGTTCACATAATGGATCATCCGGTCGTAAGCCTGCTTGGCATCGTCGCCGAAGGTGAAAATGCCATGCTTGTCGAGGATCAGGCCTTCGACCGTCGGGTCGGCGTCAAAGACATCGGCAGCCGCCTTCGCCAGGTCGAAGCCCGGCATGATGTAGGTCACGAACCCCATCTTGTTGCCGAAGACCTTCTTGCTCAGCGCCTCGCTATCGTCCTGGTCGACAATGGCGAGGATGGCGGTCGAGTGCGTATGGTCGACGAATTTATGCGGCAGGAAGGCGTGCAGCAGTGTCTCGACTGAAGGGTTGGGCGAAGACGGATCGATCAGGTTCACCCGCTGCAGCGCCACCATGTCTTCGTCGGAGAGTTTTTTGAGCGACCGCGCCTTGAGCAGCGCGCCGAGCTTGACCGCCGGCAGGCCCTGCGGCTCGATGATGCCCATGTCCCAGCCGCTGCCCTTGACGCAGAGCACGTCCCATTCGTCGCCGACGAGATCGATGGCCTTTGTCTTGCACGATGTGTTGCCGCCGCCATGCAGGACAAGCCGCGGTTCGCCGCCCAGAAGCCTGGTCGTGTAGACGCGCAGCGCCAGGTCGCGGGCCACACCCTTTGTTGCATAGTCGGCAACCAGCTTCTCCGCGTCGCCGTCATTCCACAGGTTCTTCATGTTCGCTTCGTCCGGTTGTTTTGTTGTGAAACAGGAATGCCGCGACGCCTTGATGACAATGCGTCCGCGGCTTGTGTTCTCTAGGCGACCTTTTCTACTGCCGGTCCGGCATGGTCGAGCAGCCGTCGCGCCATCCGGGCGCCGACCACCAGATGCGTGCATAGCCCACCCGCGATCGCCGCCACCAGCGGTCCGAACTTGCTGTCCTCCTGCACCACCACGAGGCGCTTCTCGATCTTGCGCAGCGATGACAGCTCCGCCGAAATGATCCGCCTGTTGTAGCTGCAGTCGAGCGCCTTGCCTTGCGCATCGATGATCTGACCGGCGATGACGCCGGCAGCCCCGGCACGACGCAGCACCTCCATTTCGCTGGCAGTCAGCGCGCCGCATTTGACGACATGGCTGTCGGCGTCGACGGTGCCGACTGAGTAAAGCGCCAGATTGCACGCACTGATGCCCGACAACTGCTCGCGGATCACCGGCTCGTCGCGCAGGCCGCGCGCCAGTTCCTCTGTCGTCAGCACCAGCGGCGCATAGAAATTGAGTCCCTTGGCATTGAGCCGGCGGGCGATTTCCATGGTGCATTGGTCGGGGCGGTAGGAATAGGGGGCTCCCAGATTGCCGCAGAGCTGCACCACCGTGACATCCTGCAGATCGGCATAGGACATGATGTCGGCGATCGTATAGATGGTCCTTCCCCAGGCGACGCCGATGCGATCGCCCTTCTTGATCAGCTCGAGAAAGACGCTGGCCGCCAGCACCGCGATGTCGGTCGACGGATCGGCGACATGGCCGTTTTCCGGCGCTATCCAGACGGCATCGAGCTTCAATGCGTCTTCGAGTTTGCGCGCCATGACGTCGTCGGTGAAAAGCTGGGTCGAGGTCGAGATGTTGACGATGCCGGTCTCGCGCGCTTTGCGCAGATACATGGCGACCGAGGCTCGGGAAATCTTGAGCTGGCTGGCGACCTGGTCCTGGCGCAAGCCGTGGGCATAGTAGAGCCAGGCGGCCTTATGGATAAGCTGTTCTGCCGGTCGGATCGCCATGCCATCTCCTTGCTGACATTATTCACGGCTGTCGACAAAAGTCAAACTGGGCAAAGGCAAGGATGCCTTTCGCCCGCTGAATCTACATCATATCTTGTGCCAAATGCGCTCTATCGTGGCATGGTGACGGGCCGGAAGCCTGTGGGTAGAAGGTTTCGATCAGACATTAGCGGAGGACGGGATGGGCAATCCCTACGAACAGGATCTCGGCAGGAATCCAGCCAACGACCAGCCGCTGACGCCGCTCAGCTATCTGGAGCGGGCGGCAAGGACCTTTCCCGACCATGTCGCCATCATCCATGGTCGCCAGCGCACGACCTATCGCGATTTCTGGCGGCGGTCGCTGAAACTTGCCTCGGCGCTGCAGAGGCGCGGCATCGGCAAGGGCGACACCGTAACCGTCATGCTGTCCAACACCCCGCCGATGCTGGAAGCGCATTTCGGGGTGCCGATGACCAAGGCGGTGCTGCATTCGCTCAACACCCGTCTCGATGCCGCCGTCATCGCCTTCCAGCTCGACCATGCCGAAACCAAGGTGCTGGTCGTCGATCGCGAGTTTGCAAATGTCGTCAGCGAGGCGCTGGCGCTGGCCAGGGTAAAACCGCTGGTCATCGACTATGACGATCCCGAATACGCCACTGATGCCCCTTATCCCAAGGGCGAGCGGATCGGCTCGCTCGACTACGAGACCTTCGTCGCGAGCGGCGACGAGGATTTCGCCTGGTCGATGCCGGACGATGAATGGGATGCGATCTCGCTCAACTACACCTCCGGCACGACAGGCAATCCCAAGGGCGTCGTCTATCACCATCGCGGTGCAGCGCTGATGGCCTATGCCAACACCATCCATGCTGGCATGGGCAAGCATGCGGTCTATCTGTGGACGCTGCCGATGTTCCACTGCAACGGCTGGTGCTTTCCGTGGACGCTGGCCGTGCAGGCCGGCACCCATGTCTGCCTGCGCTGGGTGCGGCCGAAGCCGATCTACGACGCCATCGCCGACCACGGCGTCACCCATTTGTGCGGTGCGCCGGTGGTGATGTCGGTGCTGATCAACGCCAGCGACGAGGACAAGCGGCAATTTCCGCAGACGGTCACCTTCAACACCGCCGCGGCACCGCCGCCGGAAGCGGTGCTGTCGGGCATGGCCGATGCGGGTTTTGCCGTCACCCACCTCTATGGCCTGACCGAGACCTATGGCCCGGCGGTCGTCAACGAATGGCAGGGCGAGTGGGATGGGCTGGAGAAGGGACAGAAGGCGGCGAGGAAGGCCAGGCAAGGTGTGCGCTATGCCGCGCTCGAGGATCTGACGGTGATGGACCCCGAGACGATGGAGGAGACGCCGGCCGACGGCGAGACGATCGGCGAGGTCATGTTCCGCGGCAACATCGTCATGAAGGGCTATCTGAAGAACCGCAAGGCGAGCGACGAGGCCTTCGCCGGCGGCTGGTTCCACTCGGGCGACCTCGGCGTCATGCATCCCGACGGCTACATCCAGCTCAAGGACCGCTCCAAGGACATCATCATTTCCGGCGGCGAGAACATCTCCTCGATCGAAGTCGAGGAGGCGCTCTACAAGCATACCGCCGTCGCCTCCTGCGGCGTCGTCGCGAGGCCCGACGACAAATGGGGCGAGGTGCCGATCGCCTATGTCGAGCTGAAGCCGGGCAGGACGGCGACCGAGGCCGAGATCATCGATCACTGCCGCGCGCTGCTCGCCCGCTTCAAAATGCCGAAAGCGGTGATCTTCGCCGAAATCCCGAAGACCTCGACCGGCAAGGTCCAGAAGTTCCGGCTCAGGGAGATGGCCAAGGGGTAGGTGGATCAGGACCGTCGGCGTCACGACGGTGCAGAGCGTTTGATGGCAGCGGGACAGCCCCCCTCTGTCCTGCCGGACATCTCCCCACTTGGGGGGAGATTGGCTGTCATCGCCGCTTTCGCCAACTTTCAACATTGCAGGACTAGCTGGGCGCTAAAACCGCCAATCTCCCCCCTCGTGGGGGAGATGTCCGGCAGGACAGAGGGGGGCGCGAAGGATCACGACAGATCAGAATTTAGCCTGAGCCGCCGCTCATGCCGGGAACCGGCAATTGGGCCCGTTCAGTATTGCGAACAATTTTTTTTATCGAAGATGCGAGAGCACGTTGAGCAGCTTGCCGGTCGGGTCGGCAATGAAGAAGCGTCTTACCCCCACGGTTCGTCGGTCAAATCATAGACCACTCTGCAACCGATCTCGTTCGCGCGCAGATAAACCGCGTCGACATTGTCGACCTCGATCGACAGATCAGCCACCGGGGTGCCTGAGCCGCACTCAACAACGTGCCTTGCAGCAGCTGGATCGGCTGAACGGAGCAAAAAGATCGCTCTGTGTCGGATCGAGCGCCTCGCGATCGTCCTCGATAAAGAACCGACTCGACGAAAGAAGATCTAGCAGGAGGAGCATTCTAATGGAGAACGCGGAGCCGAGCCCCAGGGCTACACGGCGCGAATGGATGGGGCTCTCGGTTATCGCGCTGCCTTGCCTGCTCTATTCCATGGACCTGACGGTCTTGAATTTGGCTGTGCCGCGGTTGAGCGCAGACTTGAGGCCTTCGAGTTCGCAACTTCTGTGGATCGTGGACATTTATGGCTTTCTGCTTGCCGGATGCCTGATCACGATGGGCACGCTGGGCGACCGCATCGGCCGCCGCAGACTGCTTTTGATCGGCGCGGTAACATTTGCAATCGCTTCGGTCTTCGCGGCGTTCTCCACAGGCGCCGAAATGTTGATTGTTTCGCGTGCGCTGCTCGGGATTGCCGCGGCCACGCTTGCGCCGTCCACCCTCTCGTTGATCCGCAACATGTTCCTCGACCCGAGGGAGCGCACGGTTGCCATCGGAGTCTGGATCGCCAGCTTCTCAGCGGGCGCTGCCATCGGCCCGTTGGTCGGGGGCATCCTGCTGAGCTATTTCTGGTGGGGTTCCGTGTTCCTCGTGGCCGTACCGGTCATGGTCGCGTTGCTGGTGTTCGGTCCAATGGTCCTGCCCGAATATCGCGATCCCGAAGCGGGTCGGCTCGACATCTTGAGCGCCGCGCTGTCACTTGTCGCGGTGCTTTCGGTGATTTACGGCATCAAGGAAATCGCCGAACATGGATTCGGCCTGGAGCCGGCCTTCGCCATTGTCTTCGGCGCGGCTGTCGGCGCGGTTTTCGTCTTGCGTCAACCACGGCTGAAAAATCCCTTGGTCGATCTGCGGCTCTTTCGCTCGCGCGCCTTCAGCGCTTCATTGGCGGTCAACGTTCTCGGCTTCTTCGTCGCGTTCGGCTCGTTTCTCTTCATCGCGCAATATCTGCAGCTGGTGCTCGGGATGGGACCCTTTGTAGCGGGCCTGTGGACGGTGCCTTCCGCCATCGCTTTCATCGCCGGTTCGATGCTGACGCCGATCGCGGTCGGTAAGGCTCGCCCGGGCTATGTGATGGCTGCCGGCCTTGCGCTCGCGGCAGTGGGATTCCTTATTCTCACCCGCAGTGGCGGCCGAGCCGATCTCGCGGTGATCGTCACAGGCTACAGCGTCTTCTCCCTGGGCCTTGCACCGGTGTTCACTTTGGCCACCGACCTCATCGTGGGCACCGTTGAACCCGGGCAAGCCGGTGCGGCCTCGGGCCTCGCGGAAACCAGCAGTGAGTTGGGCGGCGCGCTCGGCATCGCGATCCTTGGCAGCATCGTCACCGCCATCTATCGCAGCGGCGTGACCGGGATGGTCGCGGATGGGGTGTCCGCACAAGAAATCAGAGTTGCCAAGGACACGCTTGGAGGCGCCGTCGCAGTTGCAATCGCCTTACCGGAGACGCTCGGTTCCGATCTACTCGGCAAAGCGCGGGAGGCGTTCACTCAGGCGTTCCAGATGACGGCCGGTATCTGCGCGTTGGTGGCGCTGGCTGCGGCCATCCTTGCGGGGGTCCTGTTGCAAAAAGTACGGGGACAGGTCTGAGGCTGGGCAGCAGCCAGCAAAAGCTGCGACACCAACCGACCCCTGAGGGATAAGCACGACACGGAACATGAGGAGGAGACACATGCCGATTTTCGGACTATCGCCTGGAGGTCAAGACGAGACCCTTTCTCGGCCATGGGCGCGAAAGGCCGCCGCGGTCGGCAGAGCCGGGTCGATCGTCGCCCTGACTGGGGTCATACTGCCGCTTCTCATGAAATTCACGGCAGTTGAGATCGAGGCGTTGAGGCCGCTGATCGGCGGCACGCCTTGGCTCGCCTGGATGTATCCGGTATTTGGTGAAGCCGGTGCCTCTTATGCGCTTGGTGTCGTCGAGATCGCGACCGGGCTTCTCCTGATTGCCTGCCCTTGGTCGGCGCGCGCCGGTGTCGCCGGCGGGGCTTGGCCGCCCTGATTTTCCTGGTCACCTGTTCGATCATGGTTGCCCTGCCGATCTGGGAGCCAACGCTGGGCTTTCCCGCGCTCGGTCCCGCCGGCCAGTTCCTGATCAAGGAGATTGCGCTGCTCGGCATCGCGCTTGTCAGACTGGGCGAAAGCCTGAACAGATTAAACAAATCGGCTACCTAAGCGGATCCAAGTCGAAGCGAGTGGCAGAACCACGTCATCCCGCCTACCCGCGCCAAAGGCGGGGCTCCACCTGCTGCGAACTTGTGGGACGGGCATAAGTTCGGTGCCTGCGCGCCATCTGACTCACCTTCGACTATATCGAAAACGCCCCGCTCGCCACCACGATGCCGCGTCCAGACACGCTCACCGAGCCGGCATCGACATCCACCTCGATGATGCTGGTACGTCCGAGAGCCGTGCCTTGCTCGACTCTGACTACGCCGGGCTGCGCAACATTGTGTGCAACCAGATGTGCAGCGAGCGGACCAGCCGCCGTACCGGTTGCCGGATCCTCGGAAATGCCGACAGTCGGGTTGAAAAACCGTGCATACGCTGTGCTTCCCCGCAGTGGCGGATCAAGTGAGAAGACGTAGCAGCCTTCCCCGCCGACCTCGTTGAGCAGGTCGAAAAGCTGTTTGGCGTCAGGCGAAATCCGGTCGACGGCTTGGCGATCGCGGATTGGCACCAGGAGATGGGCAGCACCGGTCGAGACCACCTGGCAAGGCACGACGTCCGTTATTTCTTCAGTATTTAGGCCAAGTGCCGCGGCAAGGGCGCCAGGATTTGAGATCTGCCGGCCGGCCACTGGGGCTTCTTGCCGCATAATGATCTTTTCGAGTTTTCCCTGGCTTTGCCAGATGGCCAATGGATATACCAAGTCGCCGATCTGTTGATGAAACCATGTCGGGCCATCGCCCAACTCGAGCCGCCCCGCGGCAGCGAGCCACCACCAGGCCCCTAGCGTGTTGTGGCCGCCTGCGCCGAAAACCTCCACGCCTTTCGGCGTGAAAGAGCGCAATTTCCAATCGGCGTCCGCCCGGGTCGCCGGTAGGACAAAAGTGGTCTCGGACTGGTTGAACTCACGGGCAATGTTCTGCATCAGCTCGAGCGCCAACTCGTCACCGCCATCGACCACCGCGAGGGAATTGCCAGTCAGCGGCTCTACCGCGAAGACATCGACGAAATGAAATGGAATTGTTCTGTTCATGGTTTTCCTCCGAGAACCGCAATTGGGCCCGTTCAGTTTGCAGAACAATCTCTACCGAAAGAACAATCTCTACCGAAGATGCGAGAGCACGTTGACCAGCTTGCCGGTCGGGTCGGCAATGAAGAAGCGTCTTACGCCCCACGGTTCGTTGGTCAAATCATAGACCACTCTGCAACCGATCTCGTTCGCGCGAAGATAAACCGCATCGACATTGTCGACCTCGATCGACAGATCAGGCACCGGGGTGCCTGAGCCGCCCTCGCTGGCGATGCTGATCTGGGGGACGGTGGTTTCGCTGGACGCCAGCGTGACGAGCCACCCGTGATCCATCACGGCATCGAGCCCGAACAGATCGGTATAGAACTCCCGAACATCCGGAATGCTGTCTGTTGCGATATTCGAGACGATGCGCAGCACGGTCATTCCATGTCTCCTCCACAGCTTGCCATATCTCCACAGCTTGCATGGTATCGCATGGCTGCGCGCTGCGGAGCACGTCTCGAATAAAATACGCTGATCACCTGAGCCGCAGAGTGCCGCCGGAGGACCTTGAAGGACCGGCGGGATGCCCAGCAGGCTTCGTTAACGCTGTTCACGCCTAGGTTGTATAAGCAGGTGTCACCGGTCGCCCAGACGAGTAACATTCACCTGTTGACAGGCGGGCGATTTCGAATTACGAGTGACGAAATTCAAAATTCGTCACTCGTAATGAGCTAATGATAAAGATGCATGACACCCTCGACACGACGGCTGACCTGGTCCGACAGGAGAATGTTGCGCGCATCCTCGATTGCGCAGAGCGACTGTTCCGCCACTACGGCTACGGCAAGACCAATGTCGCCGACATAGCCCGTGAACTCGGCATGTCGACGGCCAACATCTACCGTTTCTTCGCCTCCAAGGTCGAAATCCACCAGGCCGTTTGCGGCCGCATGCTCGCTACCTGCTATCAACTGACCTACGACGCCTGCCATAGTTCCGGAACGGCCAGCGAAAGGCTGCGCCGCTACGTGCAAACGCATTATCAGTGGACCCGCGACACCATGCTCGACCAGGAGAAGGTGCACGAAATGGTCGTCGTCGCCATCGAGCGCGATTGGCATGTCATCGAGAAGCATATCGACAGGATCCGCGGCTTGGTCGAGGAGGTGATCCGCGAGGGAATCGCGGCCGGCGAGTTTGCCGACCAGGACCCGGAAGTCGCTTCGCGGTGTTTCGGCGCCTCTATCATCACCCTGTGTCACCCGCAGATGGTCGCCCAGTGCCTTGCCAAGAACAACCGGGCGATGCCGGACGAGCTTATCGAGTTTGCCATCAGGGCCTTGAAGAAATGACCGGCGGCGTCCGCCGGGGGTCGACAATCCATCTCCAGTTCGGGAGTACGCAAGTGTCTTTGTCCAAATCCATCATGAACAGGCTGCCGGCCATTGGTCCGGCTCTGGTCGTCGTCGCGGCGCTTGGGCTCGCCGGTTGCTCGCAAGAAAAAGTGGAAGTCAAGGACATCGTCCGGCCGGTCAAGGTCGTCGAGATCGCCAAGGCGAACAATACCCGTGAGCTCTCCTACTCCGGATCGGTGCGTGCCCGCACCGAGATGAATCTCGGCTTCCGCATCAACGGCAAGATCACGGAGCGCCTGGTCGACATCGGCCAGCGCGTCAAGCCGGGCGACGTTCTGGCCCGCATCGATCCCGCCGACTACGACCTTTCGGTCAACAGCGCCGAGGCCAGCCTCGAGGCCGCCGAGCGGCAGGTCGAGACAACGGGCCTTGCCCGCCGTCGTGCCGAACAGCTGTTTGCCAAGAAGTTCGCCTCGAAATCGCAGCTCGAACAGGCGACGCTCAGCCATGATCAGGCGGTCGCCACCCGCAATTCCGCCCGCTCAGCGCTTGACCAGGCGAAGAACCAGGTCCGCTACACCGACCTCAAGTCGGACAGGAGCGGCATCGTCACCTCAGTCACCGCCGATGTCGGTCAGGTGGTCGGCTCAGGCACGCCGGTTGTGACCGTTGCCGTCGACGGCGAAAAGGAAGTGCTGATCGCCGTGCCCGAAACCGATATCGCCCAGTTCAAGCCGGGCAAGGACGTCAAGGCAAGCTTCTGGGCCGACGAAGCGCTGACGCTCGACGGCAAGGTCCGTGAAGTCGCCGGCAGCGCCGATCAGCAGTCGCGTACCTTTGCCGTTCGCGTCAGCCTGCCCAACGATCCGCGCGTGCTTCTCGGCATGACCGCGAATATCGAGGCTTCGGCCGCCAACAACAGCCTGCAAAGCGTATCGATCCCGTTGAGCGCGCTGGCGCAAAAGGACGGCCAGCAGATCGTCTGGACCGTGGACCGCAGCGGCGAGACCGTCCATGCGCGTCCGATCAAGGTCGCCGAGTTCACCGCCGACGGCGTGCATGTTGCCGAAGGGTTAAAACCCGGCGATGTCGTCGTTGCGGCGGGCACGCAATTCATGACCGAAAATCTGAAGGTCAAGCTGGCCGGCGATGCGGTGCAGCAGTCCGCATCGGCGGACGATGATGGCGGGGCCATGAAGCGCGTGCGCTGACGGCCAGGCATAAAACGGCTTTTCCTCGCATCGGCGCAAGCCGCGAGGTCAAGCGGTTCACGGTTTCCGGGCGGCAGGTGCCCGATTGTCGAGACGTCAGGTCGATGTACCCCCCCGACATCGGTCCTGGCGCCCCACGGCGATGAGTGTCTCTCCGCTCGGAAAGCCTCGCCGCCCGGAAGCCACCATAAGAAGCTCCGTGGGCATGCCATGTGCGTGCGCTGACGATCAGACAGATGGACTGGCGCTATGACCACCGACACCACCGACACCCATGAAAAAAGGCCCTTCAATCTTTCGCGCTGGGCGATCGGGCACCCGAGCATTGCGCGGTTCCTGTTCGGCCTGATCATCGTTGCCGGCGCGCTCGGCCTGATGCGCATGGGCCAGAAGGAAGACCCGGATTTCACCTTCCGCGTCATGGTTGTCCAGGCGGTCTGGCCCGGTGCCTCGATCCAGGAGATGGAGGACCAGGTCGTCAACAAGATCGAGCGCAAGCTGCAGGAAACGCCGCATCTCGATTTCGTCCGCTCCTACACGCGCGCCGGCAGCGCCATCATCACCCTGCAGGTGGAAGGCGACACCAATCCGACTGAGGTCGCGGATGCCTTTTACCAGGTTCGCAAGAAGGTCGGCGATATCGCCAATGAGCTGCCCCAGGGGCTGCTTGGGCCTTACTTCAACGACGAATTCGGCGACACTTTCATCACCCTGCATTCGATCAGCGGCGATGGCTACAGCTATCCCGAACTGAAGAAATTGGCCATCCAGGCGCGTGACATGCTGCTGACCACGCCCGGCGTCGAGAAGGCCGTGATCATCGGCGACCAGCCGGAAAAACTCTATATAGATGTTTCGTCCAAAGTGCTTGCCGAGCGCGGCCTGACACTCACCGATCTGCAGAACGCGATCAAGGGCCAGAACAATGTCGATCCGGCAGGCTCGGTCGACACCGGCCAGCGCTCTGTGCGCATCTCGGTCGAAGGCAGCGTGACGGAGGCGGCCGACATCCGCGAACTTCGCCTGCGCGCCGGCAACCAGGTGACGCGCCTCGGCGACATCGCAACCGTGACCACAGGTCTCGAGGATCCCTATCAGCGCAAATACCGCTTCAACGGCCACGACAGCGTCCAGGTCGGCGTCGTCATGGCCAAGGGTTTTAACGTCACCGATGTCGGCAAGGAGGTCGAGGCTACCTATCACCGCTTCGAAGAGGCCTTGCCTTACGGGGTTTCGGTCGATCAGATCGCCGACCAGCCGGAAGTCGTGCGGGACGCGGTGGGCGAGTTCATGACGGCGCTCGGCGAGGCGCTGCTGATCGTGCTTGTCGTTTCGTTCCTGACAATCGGCTGGCGTTCGGGCCTGGTGATCGCGATCACCATTCCGCTCGTTCTGGCCGCGACCTTCGCCATCATGTACGAGATCGGCATCGATCTGCAGCGCATTTCGCTTGGCGCGCTGATCATCGCGCTCGGCCTGCTTGTCGACGATGCGATGATCGTCGTCGAAATGATGGAACGCAAGCTCGAGGAAGGGATGGTCAAGATCGAGGCGGCGAGCTTCGCTTACACCTCGACGGCCTTCCCGATGCTGACCGGCACGCTGATCACCACCGCCGGCTTCATCCCGGTCGGCTTCGCGGCTTCGACGGCCGGCGAATATGTGCGCACGCTGTTCTACGTTGTCGGCATCGCGCTGGTCGTCTCCTGGTTCGTGGCGGTCTATTTCACGCCGTGGCTTGGTCACATGATCCTCAAGCAGCGAAAACACGCCGGCAGCCATCACGATGTCTTCGACACGCGCTTTTATCGCCGGCTTCGCGCCACCGTCAGCTGGTCCGTGCGCCACCGCATCATCGTGCTGGTCATGACGCTGGTGACCTTCGTCACCAGCCTGTGGGCGTTCCAGTTCATCCCGCAGAATTTCTTCCCGCAGTCGTCGCGTCCGGAAATCCTTGTCGACCTCTGGCTGCCGGAAGGCACCAGCATCAAGGAAGTCGAGACGCAGGCCAAGGCGCTCGAAACCAGGATGATGGACGACAAGGACAAGCGCTTCATCGCCACCTATATCGGCGAGGGCGCGCCGCGCTTCTTCCTGCCGCTCGACCAGCAGCTTCGCAATCCGAACTTTGCCCAGCTTCTGGTGATGGCCAATGACGAACCGGCCCGCGAGCGGCTGATCGTCAAGCTGCGCACCATTCTGGCCGAGGATTTCCCGTCGGTCCGCGCCAAGGTCGACCGCCTGTTCCTTGGGCCGCCCACCGGCTGGCCGGTGCAGATGCGCGTCATGGGCCCGGATCGCCAGGAGGTGCGCCGCATCGCCGACGAGGTGAAGGCGAAGTTCCAGGCAAATCCGCTGCTCGGCGCCGTCCACGACGACTGGCTGGAGCCGGTGCCGGAGATGAAGCTGGTGATCGACCAGGATCGCGCCCGTGCGCTCGGCGTCACCTCGCAGCGCATCCGCCAGATGCTGCAGGCGACCATGTCGGGAGCGCCGCTCGATGATTTCCGTGATGGCGAGGAGACGGTTTCGATCGTCGCTCGCGAGCCGGAGGCAAGCCGCCACCTGCTGTCGGCGGTCGACTCGATCTCTGTCCCGACGGATTTCGGTGGCTTCGTGCCGCTGTCGCAGGTCGCCAAGGTCGTCCCGGTGCTGGAGCAAGGTGTCGAATGGCGGCGCGACCGCCTGCCGACCATCAGCGTGCGCGCCACGCTGCCGGACGGCGTGCAGTCGAACGATGTCGTCATGAAGATGTACAGCGAGATGCAGGGCCTGCGCGACGGCCTGGCGCCTGGCTACGCCGTCGAGATCCAGGGCGGCGCCGAGGATTCGGCCGAAAGCCAGGCCTCGATTGCTGCGAAAGCTCCAATCATGCTGGCCGTCATCGTCGTGCTGCTGATGATCCAGCTGCAGCATTTCGGCAAGGCGATGCTGGTGCTGGCGACCGGTCCGCTCGGCATCATCGGTGCTGCGGCGGCACTTTTGATCAGTGGCGCGCCGTTCGGTTTCGTCGCCATTCTCGGCGTCATCGCGCTGCTTGGCATCATCATGCGCAACTCGATCATCCTGGTCGATCAGATCGACCAGGACATCGCAGCCGGCATGGAACGCTCGGAGGCCATCATCGGCTCGGCAGTCCGCCGTTTCCGGCCGATCATGCTGACGGCGCTGACGGCGGTCCTGGCGCTGATCCCGATCTCGCGCGGCGTCTTCTGGGGGCCGCTCGCCTATGCCATGATGGGCGGCATCCTCGTTGCCACGGTGCTGACCATCCTCGTCCTTCCGGCAGGCTATGCCTTGTTCTTCGGCCGGGAGCGCAAGAAGGTCGAGGACGCGGCGCCGGCCGCCGAGCCGAAACGGGCGGAAAACGATGACCAGCCGCAACTGCCCCTGGCGGCCGAATAGGGCTGTTGGCAGATGTGACGTCCAGGGGTTAAATCCGCCCACCGGCAGGAGCGCCGGAGGAGGACGTCATGACCATAGCTCAGGCACCGGTGGCGCTGCGCCGGCCGATCGACGGACGCCACCGCCAGATGTTCATCGATGGCGCCTGGGTCGACGCCCGCTCGGCCCTCACCATGGAAACTCGCAATCCGGCCACCGGCGCGGTCATTGCCACGGTGCCGCGCGGCGACCGCCAGGACATCGAGCTGGCAGTGGCGGCGGCGCGCAGGGCCTTCGACGGGCCGTGGAGCCGGTACAAGCCCTATGAGCGGCAGGTGCTGCTGCTCAGGATCGCCGATCTCTTCGAAAAGCACTGGGAGGAGATCAGCCGCTCGGACACGACCGACATGGGCATGCCGATCGTGCGCACCCTGGCCAACCGCAACCGCGTCATCGGCATGCTGCGCTATTACGCCGGCATGGCGACGTCCCTGCACGGCGAGACGATCGAGAACTCGCTGCCGGGCGAAATCGTCTCCTTCACGCGCAAGGAGCCGGTCGGCGTCGTCGGCGCCATCATCCCGTGGAACGCCCCGACGGCGGCTTCGATCTGGAAGATCGGACCGGCGCTGGCGACCGGCTGCACGGTGGTGCTGAAACCGTCGGAAGAGGCGCCGCTGACGCCGCTTCTGATCGCAGACCTCATGAACGAGGCCGGCGTTCCCCCAGGCGTCGTCAACATCGTGACCGGCACCGGCGCCGAGGCAGGCGCCGCACTTGCCGAGCATATGGGCGTCGACAAGATCGTCTTCACCGGCTCGACGGCAACCGGCCAGTCGATCGTCCGCGCCTCGGCCGGCAACCTCAAGCGCGTCTCGCTGGAGCTTGGCGGCAAGTCGCCGGTCATCGTCTGCGCCGACGCCGATCTCGACAAGGCGGTGCCGGTGGCGGCGATGTCGGTGTTCGCCAATTCCGGCCAGATCTGCATCGCCGGCTCGCGCCTGTTCGTCGAACGCTCCGTCCATGATGAATTCGTCGAGCGGCTGGCGGCCTATGCCAAGGGTCTTAGGATCGGCGACGGCATCGATCCGGCGACCGAGATCGGCCCGCTCGTCTCCGAAAAGCAGCTGCAACGGGTCGCCTCGTATCTCCAGGCCGGCACGGCGGAGGGCGCGACCCTCGTCACCGGCGGTGAACGCCTCATGGAAGGTGCGCTGGCCGCCGGCAATTTCGTCGCGCCGACCGTCTTTGCCGGCGTTTCGGACGACATGAGGATCGCGCGCGAGGAGATCTTCGGGCCGGTGATTTCGGCGCTGCCGTTCGATACGCTCGATGAGGCGGTCGAGCGCGCCAACAACACGCCCTACGGTCTTGCTGCCGGGGTCTTCACCCGCAACATCGCCACCGCCCACCAGCTATCGCGAAAAATCCGTGCCGGCTCAGTCTGGGTGAACACCTATCACGCCATCGATCCGGCCGTGCCCTTCGGCGGCTACAAGATGAGCGGCTACGGCCGCGAGGGCGGTGCCGAGCACCTCGACGAGTATCTCAACACCAAGGGCGTGTTCATCAAGATCGACTGAGCGATCCGCCGAATAGGCCCTGAAACGAAAAACCCGCCTCGGCGGCGGGTAATCATCGGCACGAACATGCGGGGATCAAGCGCGCATCGCGCGCTTGATCCCTTCAGGCGGGGTCAGATGACGAACAGCCAGTTGGCGAGCAGCATCACCACGACGCCGGCGATCAGCGTCAGGTAGGGCAGGATTCCCGCCTTTCTGACGGCGAGATCGGACGAATTCATGCCGAGATCAGTCAGCATATGGTTGGGGAATTTGCCCTTGTCCTGGATGTAATGCCGGAAGCAGAACACCGGGATGATGAGGGCAGCCGTGATCAGCCCTGCCCACAGCGCCATCGGATTCCAGACCTTGGCGCCGGCGCCCATGAAGATCATGTTGACGTAGGAAAAGATGGCGCCGATGCCGAGCAGCCAGCTCGGCGCGCGCCATGGCCGCGCGATATGGCCATTGTCGATGCGGTGGATCCAGCCGGCGTTGAGGTTGAGGAAGTTGAAGATGATGTAGCCGCAATTCGACACGGCGAGGATGAAGAAGAAACTCGTCGCGTCGGCCGAAGCGATGGCCAGCACGAACAGATTGAAGATCAGGTCGGTCCACATGGCGCGGGTCGGGGCGCCGTGCTCGTTGACATGGCTGAGATAGCGGGGCAGCCAGCCATCGACGGAGCCTTGGTAAAGCGTGCGCGAGGACCCCGCCATCGCCGTCATGATGCACAGCACCAGTGCCAGGATCATCAGCATCACCAGCAGGCTATGGATGAGCTGTCCGCCGCCGACCATGCCGGCCAAGGCATCGGCAACACCGGAGCCGTCGACGATCGGGGTGGCCAGCATGCCGTTCAAGCCGAGCACGCCCTGGAAGGTGAACGGCACCAGGATGAACAGCAGCATGCACAGCAGGCCGGAATAGAAGATCGCCTTGAAGGTGTCGGTGCCGGGATTCTTGAACTCGGACGTGTAACAGACGGCTGTCTCGAAACCGTAGGTCGACCAGGCGGCGATGAACATGCCGCCGAGAACGAGCGTCCAGCCGGCGATGTTCCACGCCCCGGGCTCCGGCGCGTAGGCGGCCGCCAGCGGCACCAGTGGCGAAAAATTCGCCCAGTCGATCTGGCCGGTGACGATCGGCACGACGCCGACGATCAGCATCGGGATGATCACGAACAGGCCGATATATTTCTGCACGTTGGCCGTGCCCAGGATGCCGCGATGCTGGATCGAGAAGATGATCAGCATCAGCACCGCGCCGATGAAGAAGGTGGCGTTGAAGGTGAAAGAGACCGGCCCCAACGTGTGACTGTAGAGCGTCCAGTTGCGGATCGCCGGCGTCGCGGCCGCGCTCACCGCCGTGATGGCGTCGGCGGCACTCGTTCCGGCATTAGCCGCGATATAGGCAAGGACTTCCGGCGAGGTGTCGGTAAACAGCGGCACCGGCGCCAGCGCGTTGAGGATATAGGCGGCGGCGATAGAGCAGCCGAGCGACAGCACCGGCGACCAGGCGAACCAGTTGCACCACACTGAAAGCGGCGCGATGAACTTGGAATAACGCAGCCAGGCGGTGGCGCCATAGATCGAGGCGCCGCCGGACTTGTTCGGGAACAGGCCAGCGATTTCCGCATAGGTGAAGGATTGCAGGAAGCCCATGATCATGGACACGGTCCAGATCAGGAAGGCCAGCTTCCCGGTCGTGCCGGCAATGCCGCCGATCGAAAACAGCACAAGGGCGGGAACGCCGCTTGCCACCCAGAAGGCACCGCGCCAATCGATGTTCCGGTGCAGCTTCCCTTCGGCAGCCGGCACCAGGGCAGAGACTATCGTGCTCATTTGCGTGAATTCCCCATTTTGATGTTCCCCATCGGCGACAGTCGACATTTCGCGATGCGTCACCGACGCACGCGTTGAACGACCTCAGGCGTTTTCCGCTCAGTAGTATTTTTTTCTTGGGAGTGAAGATCGACGCGTCACGCTTTCACGTCAAGCGTTTTTGTGAAGCTGTGCACATCGCAGATGTGGGACACGCTCTTGCCTTCTCCCCTTGTGGGAGAAGGTGGCCTCGCGAAGCGAGGTCGGATGAGGGGTGATCCAGCTTGGCACCGACAGCATTCCGTCCAACACCACTCTTCCGTCTCGGCGCTGCGCGCCGATCCACCCTCTTCCACAGGGGGGAGAAGGCAAGGGATGCTGCCGTCAGGAGCGCGGTCTGGTCTTTTGCGGGTCGTAGTGCGCGAAGGCGACGACGCGCGCCGGCAGCCGCTTGCTGTGGCCGTCGAGCTTGCCGATCTCGACCTCGGTACCAATGGCGGAATGGGTGACGTCAAGCCTGGCCAACGCGATGTTCTTGTTGAGCAGCGGTGAGCGCATGGCGGAAGTGACCTCGCCGATCTGGGCGCGGCCGACATGGACGCAATCGCCATGGCCGACCGCGACATTGGCGTCGATGTCGAGGCCGACCAGTTTCCTCTGCGGGTTTTCCCTGCGCCGGATCAGCGCCTCGCGGCCGATGAAATCGTCGGTCTTGCTCTTCAGCGGCACGGTGAAGCCGATGCCGGCCTCGAACGGATCGGTCTGGTCGGAAAATTCATAGCCGGCAAAGATCAGCCCGGCCTCGATGCGCACCATGTCGAGCGCCTGCAGCCCCATCGGCTTCAAGCCGTGCGGCTGGCCGGCCGCCCAGATGGCGTCGAACACCTTTTCGGCGTCGCGCGGGTGGCACCAGATCTCGTAGCCGAGTTCGCCGGTGTAGCCGGTGCGCGAGACGACGATTGGAATGCCGTTGCCGCCGCCGATGCGGGCGACGGCGAAACGGAACCATTCGAGCTCCTCGATCGACGGCTGCAGCGGCGAGGTCCAGATGATCTCCTTCAGGATGTCGCGGCTCTTCGGTCCCTGCACGGCGACATTGTGCATCTGGTCGGTCGACGAGCGCACCAGCACGTTGAGGCCGAGGCCCGTCGCCGTGTCGCGCAGCCATTCGCCGGACAGATCGTCGCCGCCGACCCAGCGGAAATTATCCTTGCCGAGTCTGAGCAGCGTGCCGTCGTCGATCATGCCGCCATGCTCGTAGCACATGGCGGAATAGACCACCTGGCCGACCCCGAGTTTTTTCACGTCGCGGGTCACCGTGTATTGCAGCAGCGCTTCGGAATCCGGGCCGGTGACCTCGAACTTGCGCAGCGGCGACAGGTCCATGATCACGGCGGTCTGCCGGCAGGCCCAGTACTCGTCGATGGGGCCTTGCCTGGCGAAGGAATTAGCCAGCCAATACCCCCTGTACTCGACGAAGTTGCGGGTGTGCTTGGCAAAGCTCGAATGAAATGATGTCTCGCGGGTCATTTTCGGTTCCGAATCGGGCGTCATGCGTCTGGCGATCGCTCGCGAGAATTTGTGCTGGCCGGAATAGGTCCGCACATGGATGTCGGTCAGGTTCCAGCCATTGGCCGGCGTCGTGTCGTCGGGACAGGCGGACGAGACGCAAACGATGTCGGTAACCGCCCGCAGCAGCACATAGTCGCCCGGCCGCGACCATGGCTCGTCCGACACCATGACGCCATGCGCGTCGATCGCCGTATTGAAGAAGAAATTGATCGCCATCCAGCCGGCGCGAGGAGTTACACCCTGATCGGCGAGCGCTCGGTTGAAATTCTCCGAGCAGTTGGGATGACCGGGATAGCCGATGTCGTCGTAATATTTGGCGGCGCAAGCGAGCGCGAATGCATCGTGCCGGCCGCAGGTGTCCTGCACCACCTCGACCAGCGGCTCCATGTCCTGGTCGTAATATTTCGAATGCAGGCCTGGCACCGGATAGCTCGAACCCATCAGCGTGCGGGTCGTCGTCACGTCGAGCGGATGGTCGCGTCCCTTGTCGAGCTTGCGCGCCGAAAAGCACTGGAAGTCGGTGCATTGCCGCCCGTCGACATCGATGATCTGCAGATAGTCACCCGCCCTGACGAAGTAGGCTTCCGCGGTCGCCGAATGGACGCGCAAATCGAGCACCGGGTCGGCCAGCGGGTCGCCAAGCCTGGACTTCGCCGCCGGACGGATCGTGGCACGGCGCACGATGACGCCGAGCGGCGTTGCAGTGTCGTGGCCGTCGACCGGCATCGGCCCGCCCGGGGCGGCGATCAGCATCGAGGCGTCGCGCGCGACGGCAAAACCCTGTTCGGTGCCGGCAGGGGTGGCGCCGCCGAAGATGCGAGCCGCCTTTGGCTGATCGAGCTGCACCTGGCGTCGCTCGAGCCCCCGGCGCAAGGACGCGAGGCTGTCGTCGCCATTGGCCAGCAACGCCTTGATGCCGGCGGCATTGCTGTTCGATTTCTCGCCGAAAATGCCGGCATCAGTCACGCCGCTCTTGTCCCATGCCAAGAGCTCGCAGGCTTGGCCGCCTTCGACGTTGCGTACGATGATGGTATCGCCGGCCTCGACATCGATGAGCACCGCGCCATTGCCTTGAACGGAATAGCGCTCCATGCCGGCGGGCAGCGCGATCTCGCCGGGCCGCAGGATCAGGCTCGGTCGAGGCGGTCCGGCAGCGACGGCGGGGTAGGGCGACTGGCTCATCTCGACCCGGGTCTCAAGAAACAAGTTTGCCTGTCCGTAAAATTATTTTATCAGCAAGAATAGCAGTGCGTGTCGGTTTGGCAAGGCGAAGGTGGTGGGGCTCCCCCTTCTCCCCTTGTGGGAGAAGGTGGCCGAGCGAAGCTCGGTCGGATGAGGGGTGCTCCAGCTTGGCATCGGCCGCACTCCGTCCAACACCCCTCAACCGTCTTGGCGCTGCGCGCCAATCCACCTTCTCCCACAAGGGGAGAAGGGAAGAGGCAACCGCTACCCCAACTCCTCGGAATACCCGATGTCGACGCCATACTCGGCGGCTGCGTCGAGCATCGTGTGCCACAGGCTTTCGGCGAAACTTGCAAACACCAGAAGATTGAACACCGGCTGCCCGTCCGGCCGATCATTGCCACGCCAGAGATTGACGCCGGTGTGGTCGATCGATGTGGTGGCAGCGGCGTCGATCGGAAACGCCGTCGGGTGCAGATCGATCGATGACAATTTCGCCAGCATGGCGCGCGCCTTGGCTCCCGAGACGCTGATCAGGGCGCGCGCATGCGATTGGTCCGACAGCGAGGCGGATTGCGAGAACGCCTGTCTCAAAATGTCCATCACGTGCTTGCCGCCTTTGGACAGGACGAGGAACTGGTCCGGTCCCGACCAGATGAGCGCAGCGTCCGCAGCTTGCACCGCCTTGGGCGCGTCCGGAGCCGCCATGCCGAAGCGGGCTTTGGCGGCGTTTGCCAGTTCCGCCCCTTTGCCGCGCCGCGCCATCACCTGGATCAGGTCGAAATTGCGAACTTCACTGAGGGAAATGCCCGACGCGACGTCGCGCGCGCCATGGGCGCCCACGACAAGTGCGTGCTCCAGCGGACTGCGAGAAAGCCACGAAAACTCAGCCACGCTGGCGCCCTCCATCCGGATCGTAGAAGACGGGATTGCACAGCTCGACATCATAGTCTTCACCGCGCAGCGGGTCATGCGCATGGACGATCTCGCCGATGCGCTCGCGGCCGCGCTCGACAAGCGCCAGCCCGATCCACTGGTCAAGCGTCGGCGAGAAACAGACCGAGGTGACATAGCCCTGGTCGTTGGCGGAACCCGGTACCTCGGCCTTCGGAATGATATGCGCGCCGGAGCGCAGGCGGCGCGCTCTGTCCGTCGGCTTGATGCCGACCACGACCTGCCGGTCCGGTGCGACCAGCGCCTCGCGTCCGGCCATGACGCGGCCGATAAAATCCTTTTTGGTCGACATCATCTTGCCCAAGCCGAGATCGGCCGCGGTCGTCGTGCCGTTCAGCTCGGGCCCGGCGACATGGCCCTTTTCGATGCGCATGACGCCAAGCGCCTCGGTGCCATAGGGTGTGGCGCCGAATTGTTTGCCGGCTATCATCAGGTTGCGCACCAGCGCGTCGCCGTAGCGGGTCGGAACGGAGATCTCGAACGCCATCTCGCCGGAGAACGAAATGCGGAACAGCCGCGCCCCGATGCCGCCGCGAAGGGATACCTCCCGCGCGCCCATGAATGGAAAGCCCTCGTTCGAAAGGTCCTCTGAATCATCAACGATCTGTTTCAGCAACTCCCGTGCGCTCGGCCCGGCGATCGAGAATTGCGCCCACTGGTCGGAGACTGACGTAAGTTGCACGTCGAATTGAGGAAACAGCACCTGCCGGCAGAATTCGAGATGCTGCATCACCGGCCCGGCCTTGGCGGTCGTGGTGGTCAGGAAATAGTGGTCCTCGGCCAACCGCGACGTGGTGCCGTCGTCGTAGACCATGCCGTCCTCGCGCAGCATCAGCCCGTAGCGGGCTTTTCCCACAGCAAGGTTGGAGAAAGTGTTGATGTAGACGCGGTCGAGGAAGGCGCCGGCATCCGGTCCGTGCACGTCGATTTTGCCGAGCGTCGAGACGTCGCAAAAACCGACACCGCCGCGCACCGCCTTGACCTCGCGGGTGACCGTTTCCAGCCAGTCCTTCTCGCCGGCGCGCGGATACCATTGCGCGCGCTTCCACAAGCCGGTGTCGACGAACACCGCGCCCTGTTCGGCTGCCCAGTGATGCGACGGCGTCAGCCTTGTCGCATGGAAGTTTTCGTCGCGATGATGGCCGGCAAACGCGCCGATGGCGACCGGCACATAGGGCGGACGGTAGATCGTCGTGCCGGTCTCGGGAAGGGATTTTCCTGACAGCGCCGCCATGATCGCGAGGCCGGCGACATTCGAGGTCTTGCCCTGGTCGGTCGCCATGCCGAGCGTCGTATAGCGCTTGAGGTGCTCGACCGACTCAAAGCCTTCGCGCTGCGCCAGTTCGATGTCCGCAGCGGTGACGTCATGCTGGTAGTCGACAAAGGCTTTGCCTCTGCCGGCAACATGCCAGAGCGGGGTCAGCGAAAAAGCTTCGTCTTCGGCGACTGGCGGAGCGCCGGCATTGCCGCTGTGTCCGGCACTCTGCGCTGCCGCCGCACCGGCGGCGAATCCCTGGCGCAGGCAGGCGCCGAGCCCAAAAGCGCCGTTGGCGGCACCGGCGGCCACCATGCCGGGAGGCGCGCCGTCCGGCACGAAGGCGGATATGTCGTCCCGCCATTTCGGCCGGCCGCGATGGTAGGAAGTCAGCCCGACCGCCGGGTTCCAGCCGCCGGAAACGGCAAGCCCGTCGGCTTCGACCTCGGCGCGTGCGCCGCCGGCGAGCGCCACCGAGATTTTCCTGACACCGTCCTTGCCGCCGTCCACCCCGCTGACGAAACCGTTCAAAACGGCAAAGCCGGCCTTGGCGGCAAGCGCGCGATGCGCGGCCGATACGTCCGGACGCGCATCGACAACGGCAGCGATCTGCAATCCGGCGTCGAGTGCCGCCTCGACCGTGCGCCAGCCATCCTCATTGTTGGTGAACAGCGCAATCCTCTTCGCCGGGGTTGCCGCATAGCGCGCGATATAGGTCCGCATCGCCGAAGCCATCATCACGCCGGGCGTGTCGTTGCCGGCAAAAACGATCGGCCGTTCGATGGCGCCGGCGGCAACAATCGAGCGCTTTGCCACGATCCGCCACAGCCGCTGGCGCACCTGATGCTCTGGCGGGGAGGGCAGGTGGTCGTTGACCCGCTCGATCGCGCCATAGGTGCCGCCATCATAGACGCCGAACAGCGTCGTGCGGGTCATGATGCGGACGTCCGGCAGCGAGGCGAGCTCGGCCAGCGTGCGCGAAATCCATTTGGCTGCGGGCACCCCGTCGATCGTGCCGCCGTCGGCAAGCAGGCGGCCGCCAAGCGCAAAATCTTCCTCGCACAGGATGACGCGGGCACCAGATCGGCCGGTGGCAAGTGCTGCCGCCAGCCCGGCTGGGCCGGAACCGGCGATCAGCACGTCGCAATGCGCCCACGTCTTGTCGTAATGATCAGGATCGGCAACACCCGCGGCGCAGCCGAGACCCGCGGCGCGGCGGATCGCCGGCTCGTAGACCGCTTCCCAGAATTTTGCCGGCCACATGAAGGTCTTGTAGTAGAAGCCGGCGACGAAGATCGGTGAGAACAGCTGGTTGACCGCCATCAGATCGTGGCGCAGCGACGGCCAGCGGTTCTGGCTGGCGGCTTCCAGACCGTCATAAAGTTCGGCGGTGGTCGCCTTGGTGTTGGGCTCGCGCCGGGCTCCGGTGCGCAGCTCGACCAGTGCGTTGGGTTCTTCCGAGCCCGCGGTCAGGATGCCGCGCGGCCGGTGGTATTTGAACGAGCGGCCGACCAGCTTGACGCCATTGGCGATCAGCGCCGAGGCAAGCGTGTCGCCCTGGAAGCCGGCAAAGGTTTTGCTGTCGAAGCGAAAGTTCAGCGGCGCCGAGCGGTCGATGAGACCGCCCGATGTGAGACGATGGGGCTGGCTGGTGATCACGGTTGCCGGCCTTCATGCAGGAGCGTCGCGCTGCCCCTAACCCTCCCCCTTGTGGGGAGGGTCGCTGCGAAGCAGCGGGGTGGGGGTGCGGCGCCGCCCCCCCCCCCCCCCCCCCCCCGCCCGCCCCCCCCCCCCCCCCCCCGCGGCCCCGCCCCCCCCCCCCCCCCCCCCCCCCCCCCCCCCCCCCCGGGGGGGGGGGGCGCCGGGCGCGGGGGGGGGGGGGGGCCCCCGCGGCGCCGACCCCCACCCGGACCTGCGGTCCGACCTCCCCACAAGGGGGAGGTAGGGGCCTCGCGTTCTTCGCGGCAGCGCTGAGCTGGCTAAGAATACTCATTTTGCCACCTGCCTTGCACGCACGCCCGCCGCCGGCTCGACCGAGGAGATCTCGTGCGTCAGCGTGTTGCGGGTGATCTTCAGCCAGGCCCGGCAGCCGCCGCCATGGTACCAATGTTCGCTGGTCTCGCCGGCAATGTTGTCGCGTAAATAGACATAGTCGAAGACCTCGTCTTCCGAGGCGCCGGCAGCCGGCCGCAGCGGCTTGGCGTCGCCGAGACAGGTGAACTCGCCGAGTTCGCGTTCGCCGCAGAAGGGACAGACAATACGCATGCTTTTCGGACCGTCCTCAGTGCAGGTTCGGTTGGGCGCCGACGCCCTTTTCGTCGATCATCGCACCCCGCCGGAACCGGTCGAGGCGGAAGCGCGCCGCCTCCTTGTGCAGTTCGTCGCGGGCCAGAAGATGAGCAAAGACAAGGCCGGAGCCGGGCGTCGCCTTGAAGCCGCCATAGCACCAGCCGGCATTGAGATAGAGCCCGTCCACCGGCGTCTTGTCGATGATCGGCGAGCCGTCCATTGACATGTCCATGATGCCGCCCCATTGGCGCAAGAGGCGCACGCGACCGATCATCGGCATCAGCGCCATGCCGCCCTCGCAGACGTCTTCCATCACAGGCATGTTGCCGCGCTGCGCATAGGAATTGTAGCCGTCTATATCGCCGCCGAAGACCAGCCCGCCCTTGTCCGACTGGCTGACATAGAAATGGCCGGCGCCGAAGGTCATGACATTGGGGATCAGCGGCTTGATCGCCTCGGAAACGAAGGCCTGCAGCACATGGCTCTCGATCGGCAGCCGCAGGCCAGCCATCGCCGCGACGCGCGACGAACTGCCGGCAACGGCCATGCCGACCTTGCCGGCGCCGATTGTACCGCGCGTCGTCTCGACGCCGGTCACCTTGCCGTTGGCGTCGCGCGAAAAACCTGTCACCTCGCAGTTCTGGATGATATCGACACCGAGCGCACTCGCCGCATGGGCGTAGCCCCAGACCACGGCGTCGTGGCGCGCCGTGCCACCGCGCCGCTGCAGCAGGCCGCCTTGCACGGGAAAGCGGGCATTGTCGAAGTTCAGGAACGGCATCATCTTCTTGACCGCGGCAAGATCGAGGAGCTCGGCA
Organism: Mesorhizobium sp. WSM4837; assembly: GCF_055811435.1. NCBI lineage: Bacteria > Pseudomonadati > Pseudomonadota > Alphaproteobacteria > Hyphomicrobiales > Phyllobacteriaceae > Mesorhizobium > Mesorhizobium sp. WSM4837. The sequence continues at coordinate 11,619 of NZ_JBVVQE010000019.1, read as the reverse complement.
TCGATGCCGTTGATGCGCATCGTGTTGCCGCGCCGCGCATAGGCGTCGCGCTGCGCGTCGGAATGATAGAGGTTGATGACGCCGCGCTGGCTGACCATCGTGTTGTAGTTGAGGTCCCGCTCCATCCGCTCCCACAGCTTCATCGACAGCTCGTAGAAGCCGGTATTGCCGGGCAGCCCGTAATTGGAGCGGATGATGGTGGTGTTGCGGCCGGCATTGCCGGAGCCGATCCAGCCCTTTTCGAGCACGGCGACATTCCTGATGCCGTGTTCGCTGGCGAGGAACCATGCCGTCGCCAGGCCGTGGCCGCCGCCGCCGATGATCACCACGTCGTAGCGGTCCTTCGGGCTGGCGTCGCGCCAGGTGCGCTGCCAATTCTTGTGGCCGGAAAATGCGGCGCGGGCGAGGGAGAAGATCGAGTATTTCATGACTCTATTCCGAGATCGCTCGCACCGCGCAGGACCATTCTTGACGCATCGGAAACGTCCGAAAACCGCTTCACACTTTTCGGTCCGATGCTCTAGATATCCAGCGTGTGGTCGCGCTCCCACTGGGTGAAGTGGGAAGCATAGGAATTCCATTCCTGATGCTTCAGCTTTAGATAAGCCGACGAGAATTCCTCACCCAGCGCCGCCTTGAGCGATTTGTCGTTGTCGAACTCGCGCAATGCATCGAGCAGGTTGAGCGGCAGCTTCGGCGCGCCCTCCACCGTATGCCCGAACTGGTACATGTCGATGTCGTAGCGCTTGCCGGGATCGGCCTTCGAGCGGATGCCGTCGAGGCCGGCGGCGATGATGACCGCCTGCAGCAGATAAGGGTTTGCCGCGCCGTCGGGCAGGCGCAGCTCGAAGCGTCCGGGGCCGGGCACGCGCACCATATGGGTGCGGTTGTTGCCGGTCCAGGTCACCGAGTTCGGCGCCCAGGTGGCGCCCGAAATGGTACGCGGCGCATTGATGCGCTTGTAGGAATTGACCGTCGGGTTGGTGATCGCGGCAAGTGCCGAGGCATGCTTCATGATGCCGCCGAGAAAATTCCTGCCCTTCGCCGACAGGCCGAGCTCCATGGCGTTGTCGGCAAAGACATTGGTCTTGCCGTCCTTGTCCCACACCGAGATATGGGCATGGCAGCCATTGCCGGTCAGGCCGGGGAATGGTTTTGGCATGAAGGTGGCGCGCAGGCCGTGCTTTTCCGCAACGGACCTCACCATGAACTTGAAGAAGGAATGCTTGTCGGCGGTCGCCAGCGCATCGTCGAAGGCCCAGTTCATCTCGAACTGGCCGTTGGCGTCCTCATGGTCGTTCTGGTAGGCGCCCCAGCCGAGCGCCAGCATGTGGTCGCAGATCTCGGCGATGACATCATAGCGCCGCATCACCGCCTGCTGGTCGTAGCAGGGCTTTGACGCCGTGTCGTATTCGTCGGAAATCGTCTTGCCGTCCGGCGAGATCAGGAAGAATTCGGCCTCGACGCCGGTCTTGACATGCATGCCGTCGCCCGCCGCCTCGTCAATCAGCCGCTTCAGCGTGTTGCGCGGCGCCTGGGCGACCGTTTTTTCGTCCATCATGCAATTGGCGGCAATCCAGGCGACTTCCGGCTTCCACGGCAGCTGGATGACCGAATCCGGATCAGGCACCGCCAGCATGTCTGGATGCGCCGGCGTCAGGTCGAGCCAGGTGGCAAAGCCGGCAAAGCCGGCGCCGTCCTTCTGCATGTCGGCGATGGCTTGCGCCGGCACCAGCTTGGCGCGCTGCCCACCGAACAGGTCGGTGTAGGAGATCATGAAATATTTGACGCCGTTCCCTTTGGCGAAGGCGGCGAGATCGTTCCCCATTATAGTTCCTCGCTTATTGGTATTTGGTAGTTTGGTATCAGAAGCCGTTCTTCCCCGGTATCCAGTTGGTCCCGGCCAGCGGCACGCCGGCCATGGCGGCGGCTTCGATCGTCAGCGCGACGAGATCCTCGGGCTCGAGATTGTGCAGGCTGTTCTTGCCGCAGGCGCGGGCGATCGTCTGCGCCTCCAGCGTCATCACCTTGAGGTAATTCGCCAGCCGTCTTCCTGCCGCTATCGGATCGAGCCGTTTCATCAGCTCGGGGTCCTGCGTGGTGATGCCGGCCGGATCGCGGCCCTCGTGCCAATCGTCATAGGCGCCGGCGGTGGTGCCGAGCTCGTTGTAGTCCGCTTCCCAGCACGGATCGTTGTCGCCGAGCGCGACAAGTGCGGCGGTGCCGATCGACACCGCGTCGACGCCGAGCGCCAGCGCCTTGGCGACATCGGCGCCGTTGCGGATGCCGCCCGAGATGATCAGCTGCACCTTGCGGTGCATGCCGAGATCCTGCAGCGCCTGCACCGCCGGCCTGATGCAGGCAAGCGTCGGCTGGCCGACATTCTCGATGAACACTTCCTGGGTTGCGGCGGTGCCGCCCTGCATGCCGTCGATCACGACGACATCGGCGCCTGATTTCACCGCAAGGGCTGTGTCGTAATAGGGCCGCGCGCCGCCGACCTTGACGTAGATCGGCTTTTCCCAGTCGGTGATTTCACGCAGTTCCAGGATCTTGATTTCGAGATCGTCAGGCCCGGTCCAGTCGGGATGGCGTGAGGCTGAGCGCTGGTCGATACCCTTGGGCAGCGTGCGCATGTCGGCGACACGGTCGGAGATCTTCTGGCCAAGCAGCATGCCGCCGCCACCGGGCTTGGCGCCCTGGCCGACGACGATCTCGATCGCATCCGCCCGGCGCAAGTCGCGCGGGTTCATGCCGTAGCGCGACGGCAGGTATTGGTAGACCAGCGTCTTGGAATGGCCGCGCTCTTCCTCGGTCATGCCGCCGTCGCCAGTGGTCGTCGAGGTGCCGGACAGCGTCGCGCCGCGGCCGAGTGCTTCCTTCGCCGGGCCGGACAGCGAGCCAAAACTCATGCCGGCGATGGTGATCGGGATTTTCAGCTCGATCGGCTTTTTCGCATGGCGCGAGCCCAGCACGACGCTGGTGTCGCAGCGCTCGCGATAGCCTTCGAGCGGATAGCGCGAGATCGAGGCGCCGAGGACAAGCAGGTCGTCGAAATGCGGCAGCTTGCGCTTGGCGCCGGCGCCGCGGATGTCATAGATGCCGGTCGCCGCCGCGCGGCGGATCTCGGAAAGCGTGTAGTCGTCGAAGGTCGCGGATTTGCGCGGCGTCGTCGGCGGGTTGCGATAGGTCATTGAGCCTCAATACGCGTCGGCGTTGTCGATGTTGAAATTGTAGAGCGTGCGCGCCGAGCCGTAACGCGTGAACTCCGCCGCTTTGACGCCGGTCACCCCGGCGCGGTCGAGCAGGCCTTGCAGGATTTCCAGATGCTCGGGCCGCATCTCCTTGGCGATGCAGTCGGCGCCGAGGCTGCCGACCTTGCCGCGCACGAACAGCCGCGCCTCATAGATGGAATCGCCAAGCGCATCGCCGGCATCGCCCAGCACCACCAGATTACCGGACTGCGCCATGAAGGCCGACATATGGCCGATATTGCGGTGGACGACGATGTCGATGCCCTTCATCGAGATGCCGCAGCGCGACGACGCGTTACCCTCGATGACCAGCAGCCCGCCCCTGCCGGTGGCGCCCGCATATTGGCTGGCATCGCCTTTGACTGTTATCGAGCCCGACATCATGTTTTCGCCGACGCCCGGTCCGGCCGAGCCATGCACCGTGATGGCGCTGCCGTCGTTCATGCCACCGCAATAATAGCCGACGCTGCCGCGGACATTGATGGTGATCGGCTGGTCGACGCCGACGGCGACCGAATGGCTGCCTTTCGGATGAAGCACCTCCCAGGCGGTCTCGTTCGAACCAGGGGTCAAATTGTGAAGCGCCTGATTGAGCTCGCGCAGCGGCATTTCGCTGAGGTCGAAGACCGTCGACGCCCGACTCTGCTCGTGGCCTTGCTCGCGGATCGCCTTGGAGACGTTGATTGCCGGCATGAGTTCAATGCTCCCAGAAATAGACGGTTGCGGGCTCGGGTTCCCAGACCCTCGCATTGTCTATGCCGGGCAGTTTGGTGAGCGCGCGATATTCCGAGCCGAAGGCGACATACTGGTCGGTCTCGGCCATGACGGCAGGCTTGCAGGCGATCGGATCGCGCACCACGCCGAAGCCGTTCTTGGTGCCGACGACGAAGGTGAAGAAGCCGTCGAGGTCGCTCAGCGTGCCTTCCAGCGCCTCGCCGAGATTCTTGCCATGCGCCATCTGCGAGGAGAGATAGGCGGCCGCGACTTCGGTGTCGTTCTCGGTCTCGAATTTCATGCCTTCGCGGATCAGCTCGCGGCGGACATTGTTGTGATTGGAAAGCGAGCCATTATGCACCAGGCACTGGTCGGCGCCGGTCGAGAATGGATGCGCGCCCATCGTCGTTACCGCCGATTCCGTCGCCATGCGGGTATGACCGATGCCGTGCGTGCCGGTCATGCTGCGCACGTTGAAGCGATCGACCACCGTTTCGGGCAAGCCGACTTCCTTGTAGATTTCGACGACGTCGCCGGCGCCCATGATGCGGATGTCGGGGCGCAGCGCCTGGATGGTCTCGCGCGCTTCTTCGATCTTGGCGGGCGTGGTCCTGACGACGGCATGCGTCGATTTCGCTGCGATGCTTACTGGCGCTCCGATCGCCTTGGCGAGTTCGGCGTCAAGGTTGCGGAAATCGTGCTCCGGCTTTGCCGACTGAATGGTGATCTTGGCCTCGTTGCCGGATGGCGTGCCATAGATCGCGATGCCGGCGCTGTCGGGACCGCGATCGCTGAGCGAGATCAGCATCTCCGAAAGCATCGAGCCGAGCTGGGGCTCGAGCGACTTGTCCTTCAAAAACAATCCGACGATTCCGCACATGTCAGGCTCCCGCGGTGAGGTATGATTCCGGGTGCTACCAGCTTCATAGGTTGAGTTCAACTCATATGAAAGTTTTTTTCATCTTGGACAAGTCGTCCGGCGCAAATGGACGCGCCAGACGACCTTATTCCGGTCTAATGGCGATCGATCGCCTTTCTGGTCTCCTCGCCGCTGCGATCCGCCGCCATATCGGCCTCGATCTCAGCGTTCTCCTGGCGCGTCTGGAGGACATGCCACCCGATCCAGAAGACGAGGCCGACGATCACCATCACCACTTCAGAACCCTGAAACGGGTAGATCGCGCCGACGTCCTTGAGGTCCACGGCCCAGCTTTCCATTCCATTGGTCGACATTGCGGTTCTCCCTGTCGGTTGACTACTTGTCGGTTGACTATTTGATCATGGCCTTCTCGGCGGTTCCCAGTTCGCGGACCGACGCCTCGAACGCATGGTTGAGGGCAAAGTCGACGCCCTCGAGTTCGACCTTTTTCGGCACGCGCAGGAGGTTCATGCTGTTGAGGATCTTGCAGACCACGAAGGTGGGGACGAAGCCGAGCACGAACATCAACACCGCACCTGCGAAATTGCCGAGCGGGTTGATGTGCGCGAAGCCCTCATAGGGCGAGGACGGCTGTCCCCACAGCATGAAGCCCGCCACCACGACGCCGAGAAAGCCGCCATAGCCGTGCACCGCAACGGCGCCGACCGCATCATCGATCTTGAAGCGGCGCTCGACGAAATAGTGCAGCTTGTAGCAGATGCTCGGGACGATCGCGCCGATCAGCATCGCCTGGATCGGGTGATAGAGGTCGTTGCCGGCAGACGCCGAGATGATGCCGCAAAGCCCCATCGAGAACGTCCAGAACGGGTCGCCTTTCGAGACGATGTAGCCGGCCAGCATACCGCCCGACAGCGACATCAGGAAGTTGAAGGTGACCGCCGAGAGCGTGGTCGGCGCGAGATAGATATTCGTCGCCGTCCAGGTCTCGCCGGTGATCTGGCCGGCAATCGTGGCCGGGCTGATCAGCGGAATGTTGCACGCGGCATAAAAGCCCCAGAAACCGGTGAAGATCAGGAACAGGCCGATCGTGACCAGCCAGACATTGTGGGGCGGGATGTCGCGCGGCGTGCCGTCGGGCCTGAACTTGCCGATGCGCGGACCCAGAACGATGAGAAAAGCGAGCGCCGCTCCGCCGGCGATAGCGTGCACGACCCCCGATGCATACGCATCATGATAACCCCAGAGTTTCACCATCCAGCCTTGCGGATGCCAGCCCCAGGAGGCGTCGAGGATCCACAGGACCGAGCCAATCAGTACCGCGACGATCCAGAACGCGCCAGAGCGCGCGCGCTCTATGATCGAGCCCGAGATGATCGACGCCGTCGTGATGGAAAACAGCAGAAAGGCGCCCCAGAACACGCCGTTAAGGCGATGCCACAGCGCGGCGTCGGTAGGGGTGACTCCCGTCTCGCCCGGATTGACACCGGAGAGGTGGGTGCCCATCAACGGATTCCATGGTTCGGCAAATTGTGCGGTGACAAGTCCGCCGGCGATGCCCGGCCCGTTGGGGAAGCCGAAATAGATCCACCAGCCAAAAAAATAGAAGGTGATCGTGACGAGCGGAATTGCCATCGCGTTTTTCATCAGCGTTTTCAGATGATTGCGCCGGCGCGACACGCCGACCTCGTACATGCAGAACCCGACATGGATCAGGAACATCATGACGATGGTCACCCAGTAATAGAACTCCGTGAAAATGGTCGTTAGAGCGTTGAGATTCCCTTCCATTGCATGTCCCCTCCGTTCAGTTGCGTTCCTTGCCTCTCAGTAAAACTTTTTGCATCTTAGTATTGCGCGCTTTTGGAGTTTTGAGTCAATATGGCGCGGACCGTCGCATGGCCTCAGTGCCCTTGAGCGGTGGACGCCGGCAATCTTGTGAGGAGAAGCAAGTCCATGACCGCATCTTGGAGATTTTCGACCTTGGCGGATCGCCATCGTGCGCTCGGTTCGAAGCTCGAAGACTGGAGCGGGATGGGCACCGCCTGGACCTACGACAAGGACGCCGACGAGGAGTACATCGCCATCCGCACCAAGGCCGGGCTGATGGACGTGTCGGGCCTGAAAAAGGTCCACATCACCGGGCCGCATGCCTCGCACCTGATCGACCTCGCCACGACGCGCGACGTCGAGAGAATATATCCCGGCAAGTCGGCTTATGCCTGCATGCTCAACGAGGCCGGCAAGTTCACCGACGACTGCATCCTCTACCGCACCGGCCCGAATGCCTGGATGGTCGTGCATGGTTCGGGCACCGGCCATGAGGAGTTGCAGCGCGCCGCAATGGGCCGCGATGTCTCGCTGCGCTTTGACGACAATCTGCACGATCTTTCGCTGCAGGGACCGATAGCCGTCGACTATCTGGCAAAGCATGTGCCGGGCATTCGCGACCTCAACTATTTCCACCACATGCAGACCCAATTGTTCGGTTTTCCGGTGATGATCTCGCGCACCGGCTACACCGGCGAACGCGGCTACGAGGTCTTCTGCCGTGGCCAGGATGCCGGCACGATCTGGGACACCATCCTCGATGAGGGCAAGAGCGCCGGCATCATCCCGTGCCGGTTCACCACGCTCGATATGCTGCGCGTCGAGAGCTACCTCTTGTTCTACCCCTACGACAATTCGCAGAAATATCCGTTCGAGAAGGAAGGCCCCGGCGACACGCTGTGGGAACTCGGCCTCGATTTTACCGTCAGCCCCGGCAAAACAGGGTTTCGCGGCGCCGAGGAGCACTACCGCCTCAAGGGCAAGGAACGCTTCAAGATCTTCGGCGTGCTGCTCGAAGGCAAGGAGCCGGCCGACGAGGGCGCGCCGGTCTATCGCGACGGCAACAGGGTCGGCGTGGTGACCTGCGCCATGTATTCGCCGCTGGTCCAGAAATCGATGGGCATTGCCCGGCTCGACGTCGACTGCGCCGTCAAAGGCACCAGGCTCGAGATCCGCAACCAGAGCGGCGCCATCAGCGCAACGGCCGAGCCGCTTCCATTCGACGATCCGAAGAAGACCAAGCGCACGGCAAAAGGCTGAGGCATACTGAGAGGATGGCAGCGAAAAGCATCATCAGCCGGCCGGTCTACGGAACCCTGTCGCCGCAGCCTGGCAAGCACCATCTTTTCGTGGCCGATGCAGACGGCGCGCTAGCGATAACAGAGCTGGCCGCCAAGGCGCCCGACGGTTTTTTTGCTGATGCTCATATCATTTTCATCCCCGGCAACGAGGGCCAGCATGTCGCTGCGCTCGAAGCGCTGAATCCGGCTCAGCTCTACCAGGGACCTTCCTTCGCCAGCGCCCTGCCGCGGCTCAAGCAGACGCTGGCCAACGCGCATATGGGCCTGCGCCTCTATCTCGCCGGCACCGAGGGGCTGATCGGCCAGGCGATACAGGCGGCGCTCGAAGCCGGCATCGACCACTCCTCGATCCAGACCGAGCATCGCGGCTCGCTGGCGCGCCGCGTCCAATGCGTCCATTGCAAGGGCATCACCGAAAACGTGACGACGCAGCCGGCGACCTGCTCGCATTGTGGCCTGCTTCTTCTGGTACGCGATCACTATTCCAGGCGCCTCGCCGCATTCCAGGGCGTCTGCATCAACGCGGAAGACCGCAGCGAAATTCCTCCGGCGGAGGAGATCTTTCGATGAGCACCGGCACCACCAAGCTTGACGTCGTCGTGAGCGATGTCGTCCCGGTCAACGAACTGGTAACGCGCTTCCATTTCCGCCGGCGCGACGGGCAGCTTTTGCCGACATTCTCCGGCGGCGCCCATGTTGTGGTGGAGATGCGCGACGGCGAGCGGACCAGGCTCAATCCCTATTCGCTGATGGGCTCGCCGCTCGACACGCGCGAGTACACCATCTCGGTGCGCCGCGACGATGCCGGCCGCGGCGGCTCGCTGTTCATGCACAGCACTGTCAGGCCCGGCCATGAGATGGTGATCAGCTATCCGGTCAATCTGTTCTCGCTCGACCTGCGCGCCAGGAAGCATTTGATGCTGGCCGGCGGCATCGGCATCACGCCGTTCATGGCGCAGACCGCGCAGCTGGCGGCGGATGGCGGCAATTTCGAGCTGCATTACACCTGCCGCACGGCTTCGCTCGGCACCTATGCCGATGTGCTCAAGGAGCGCTACGATCGCCGGGTCAGGCTCTATCACGACGATCGCGACGAGCGCATCGAGCTCGACCGGCTGCTGTCGTCGCAGCCGCTCGGCACGCATCTCTACGTCTGCGGCCCGTCGGGCATGATCGGCTGGGTGCGCGATCGCGCCGCTGCGCTGGGCTGGCCGGCGGAAACCGTGCATTTCGAGCATTTTGCCGCTCCGCAGCCCGGTGCCCCGTTCGAGGTGACGCTGGCGGTCAGCGGCAAGACGATCCGCGTCGACGAGCAGCAGAGCCTGCTCGAGGCGATCGAGGCGGCAGGCGTCGATCCGCCCTATCTCTGCCGCGGCGGCGTCTGCGGCCAGTGCGAGACCAATGTCATCGCGCATGACGGCTACTTCATCCACAACGACCACTGGCTGAGCGAGGAAGAGCACCGTTGCGGCAAGAAGATCATGCCCTGCGTCTCGCGCTTCGAGGGCAGGTCGCTGGTTCTGGAAAGATAGGAGGCGAGCCTGGGCATCACCTTTCGTAACGAAACGTTCCGTAACGACTTCACCTTCAGGAACAGCCCGGAGCACATCAGGCGGTTCCCGTTCCCGTTCCACGAGGACAGCTACATGTATGCGGTCAACATCGAGCCGCACGTCGTCGGACCGAAGGGCAGCGCGTTCGAAAACCTGATCGACGTCGACGAGCACTATGTCGCCGAGATGCAGGACCGCGCGCTGGTGCTGGCGGAAGACCCGCTGCGCTGCCAGTCACTGCCGCACATGACGCTGGCCGGCTGGGACCTGCTCGAACTTCTGATGGAACAGCAGGCGCTGGGCTATCCCGAGCATTTCACGCTGACGCGCGACGGCGACAAATGGCGCTGGATCAACCGGCCGCTCGGCATCGACGACAGCTTCACCTTCGGCGATGTGTCGACGCTGCCCTACGGGCCGATGGAATACATCACGCGGCAAAGCCAGGGCGATTTCTGCATCCTCGACCAGCGTGACGGCAATCTGTGGATGGATGCCGGCATGGTCACCACCCAGGCCGATTGGTCGCTCGATTTCGACATCGGCATGAACTTCTTCGAGTGGCACGCGCCGGTGCCGCTGGCGCATGAGAAGGGCATATTCGTCCGGGCGCTGAAATTCCTCACCAATATCCAGCAAGGCAGGCCGGCGCGGCGGCTGAACTGGACGATGACGATCAATCCGCGCCTCGACACCAGCCCGGAAAATTACCACAAATGGGGTCCGGACCGGGCGACGGTGACGCCCGAAAACGTCGACGACAAGGTCCATCTGCGTGTCGAATTGCAGAGCTTCTGGCGGCTGCCGCGCTCGAACGGCATCGTCTTCCCGATCCGCTGTTATCTCATCAAAATGGACGAGCTGGTGACCCAGCCGAAATGGGCGCGGCGCCTGCACCGCGTCATCCGCGACCTTCCCGAAGAGCTCGCCAATTACAAAGGCCTGACACGCTACCGCGCGACGCTGGTCGAATGGCTGTCGAAGCTGGACGACGGCAGCCCGACATCGCCCGGCTTCGGGCCGGATTAAGGAGGCTTGCACCGGCGCTTCCGATCACCTGAGAAGATTTTTGACCCCGCACCGATGATTTCAGACCGCCTGCGCTGTCCTTATCAATGGGCGTGCCTGGATGGTCCAGCTGCCCGGATAGCAAGGTGGGTCCATGAGATTGTTACAAGGTCAGAATGTCGTCGTCGTTGGAGGAAGCCGTGGTGTCGGCCGCTCGATCGTAGAAGCCGCCCTCAGCGAGGGAGCGACGGTCCTCGCAGTCGCCCGCAGCGAACAGACCCTGGCGGAATTTGCCCGGGAGACTTCGGGCGTGAAGACGTTCGCGGTCGATGCAACTGTGGACATCGCTCCCGATCAGGTCTTCGCCGCGCTGGAACCGGACGTCCTGGTGATATGCGCAGGTGCTCTTGCCCCCTCCGCGCCCCTACATGAACAGAACTGGGAGGCGTTCTCCGCAAACTGGGAAACGGACGTCAAGGCGTCGTTTCTGTTTTGCAAGGCCGCGCTTCGGCGTCCGCTCAAACCGGGCGCCCGGGTTGTTCTGATCTCCAGCGGCGCGGCTCTGACCGGGGGGCCACCGAATTCCGGCGGCTATGCCGGCGCAAAACGCATGCAGATGTTCCTGGCCGGTCATAGCCAGAAGGAATCGGATCGGCGCGGCCTCGACCTGCGCTTCATGGCGCTTGCGCCTATGCGCATCATGCCAGGGACCGGCGTGGGCGACGCCGGCATCGAGAGCATTTCGGCCTATAGGGGCGTCCGGCCCATGGAGTTCATCGCGGGCATCCTCGACATGCAGACGCCGGCCGACGTCGGACGGGCGGTGGTGGCACTCGCCACCCAACAATCGCAAGGATGTTCCTTCGCAGTGAGCGCGAGCGGACTTGCGCCGGCCGCCTGAGACGCGCGTAATGCAAACTCAAAATTGCCGGATCCGCATGACAGACTCGCAGGCACCTCTCAAGCCGGTACGTGAGCCGGGGGGGGCCCCCCGCGCGAGGCGGGGGGGGGGGCCCATCAACGCGGCCCCCCGCCCGCCGCGGCCGCGCCACAGCTTTAGGAATATGGTGGGGGGGGGCGCG